>CALZMZ010000074.1 GCA_945788685.1 Thermodesulfovibrionia bacterium
CTAAATTAAAAAAACTCGCTCTGCTCAGACACTTTTTAATTTTTAACGCGTCCAGCCCTGCATATCCCGGAAGCAATCAAAAGGGGGATAAAAGACAAAAATAAAAAAACAACCTTCGGCGACTTTCCTTTATAAGGAGAGAGCAGTATTTCCCCATGAGCGATTTTAGGTGATGAAGGAGACCAGAAGGAAAAGAGTTAATTTGTGTTTGAGCGGAGCGAGTTTAAATTAACTCCCTGGAGGTCGACTGAAGAGCCGTTAAAAAATCGGTTTGGGGGCGCCTTTTCTTGGTTCCGTTCTTTTTGGCGTAAAAAAGAATGAACCGGGGTTTGGGGCAGAGCCCCATTATATTAGATTAACAATTTTAATACATATAAATAAGTCAGGAAAACGTTTACAATGCCTGTAAACGCTTTTAGTGTCTACCGCGATTTTATAAAGTTAAAGGGGAGGCTGAATATATTTGCGAATGATGCAAATTTGTGATACATATACCATATGATTAATATCATACCCAAACCCCGGGGCATAAACTATCTTTTAAAAAAAGGATGTTGCGAAGGCTTAACCGCGTAAGAGTTAAGCGTTTATTAATAACCTTACTACCAAGGAGGAGATGATGAAATTGAAAAGCGTGTTATTAACATTTACAGTACTTCTGATCGCAATATCATTAGTTTCATGCGCTGGAACGGGGACAAAGTCCGAAACAATGGATCACACTGGTGAAACGGCAATGGGACACAGTGGAGAAATGGCAATGGAACACGGCAGCGGCGGTCATGGCATGACCATGCATCATCAGCACCAGACAATGAATCACGCCCTCGGTATGATTCTGGATGGGGCGAACCTTGTCATGCTCGGGCAGATGGGCATGATTTCCGACATTGATTCGTTCACGGTTGACCACGGTGATATGATGATGAATAACGGCAGTGATCTCTGGAATTCAATAATGTCCGGTGATGCGATGATGAAGATGCACAAAACCGGAAAAACACCGCAGGATGATCCAATAATGAAATACACGCACGAGCTCGGTGAAGCACAGTTAAAGGTCATTAATATGCTTAAAACGCATGCTGACATGAAACACCATACCATGGGCATGCATCATCAGCATATTTTAATGAACCATGCGCTGAAGATGGCCCTTGAAGGCTCTGACTTGACTATGACCGGTCAGATGAAAATGGCCCCCGGAGTAGATGAGGTGTCTGTTGCTCATGGGAAGATGATGAGAAAAGGTGCATGGGACATGCTGAATGAAGTCCTCTCAGGCGAAGAAATGATGAAGATGCATGAAGGAGGCATGAAGCCGACGGGTCACAAAGGGATGGAATTTACACATGAACTTGGCAGCGCCGTTATGAAGGTGATGAGCCTTCTTGATAAAATGCCTGCAGCTATGTAGCTCCAATGCCAAAAGGGCGGGATTGAAAAGTCCCGCCCTTTGGCTAAGTTGAAACTATTTATTCATAACAATATCAGGAAGCACGCAGTATTAATTCGTTGAACGAATAATTACCTTATATGGGGTCAGACTCAAATATTGAATTTCATTAACTCAATTTTTTAATCGAATACATAGCCGACCCTTTATTTGCTCCCAACCCCTACTTAATATATACTTCTCTTAAAGACTAAAAAAGGATATCTATAATGGCAAAGCGAAACGAATCTCCATTTAAATGTCATGTTTTTGTCTGCACAAACGACAGGCAGGGCAAACGCAAATCCTGTGCTGATGATAACAGCATGAAGATCAGAAAGGTTTTAAAAGAAGAGGTCGCAAACAGGGGATGGAAGCCTCAGGTAAGGGTTTCACAATGCGGGTGTGTCGGGTTATGCGCAGACGGACCGAATGTTATGTTATATCCACAGAAGATCTGGTTTTCTGAAGTTTCAGAGAATGATGTGGGTGAGGTTCTTTCAGCTGTTGAGGGGGTTTTGAATGAATAAGGCTTTCATTTTCTTTTGAATAATTTATGTTATTTATTATTTATGCCCTGTTTGTTGCCCTGCTTCTCCACTGCTCTGCCATTTCTTTGTCTCCCAGCATTTCTACAGCATCTGCACAAAGAAGCAGACACTGTGGTGTAGGATTGCTTTTCAGCCAGTCTCTGCTTTCTTTCAGAACTTCTCCGGGCTGGTTGCTGTCAAGCAGGGCCTGAAGAAGGGCATGAAATATATTCATGTCAGCAGGATATTTCTGACGGGCTTTTTTAAGTATGTGAATGGCATCATTAATAGCATTTTTTTGGGAGTAGATTTTTGAAAGCATAAGGTATGCTGTAATTTCATGGCTTGTCCTGTCATAATAAAAACCATCAACCGGTGCAGAAATGATCATTGATTTTTCGATTTCTTCCAGGGACCGGTCATCACGGCCTTCTGCAAGATAGGCAATCCCAAGAGCCAGCCGGGTTGAGGGATGGTCTGAAAAATGCTCCAGAGCCATGTGGCATGCATGAATGGCCCTGTCTGCTTCATTGCTGTTTGCCCATTCAATTGCCGCTTTTGTCAAAAGTTCCGGTGCAAAAGCCAGCTCTGTTATTTCTTTCTCAGGTAATGACATGACAAGTTGGGCTGCCCGAAACAGGTGTTCTCTCAATTGGGGCAGATGCTCTGAGTTTTCAGACAGCTTATAGTGAATGTAGGGATCATCCGGAGTTTCTTCCAGCATAAGTTGCAATAAATGAATGACCCTGTTATGTCTGCTTTCCTGGTCAGAACAGTCAGGATTATATCCTTCATGTTCTATAATGAGCTCAGGGAGCAAAGCCGTGTTCCAGCCATGATCGTTCTTCATAATAAGTGCAATTGACGGGGTCACCTGTTCATGCGATGGAAGATTGCGGAAAAGACGCAGAATAAATTCACTTGCTGACAGGTCTTGTCCCAGCTGGTTATTACGCTGGATCCTGTAAGCAAGCACGTCATTTCTGAGAAGCGCTTTTCTTAAAGCCTGGCCGCTTTCCGGGTGCAAATACTCATCAGCATCAATAAAAATGATCCAGTCGCCTGTGGCATGATCAAGTGTATGGTTCCTGGCCGCAGAAAAATCATCATTCCATGTAAACTGAAGGGGTTTGTGGGCCAGCTTATTGACCATCTCCAGTGTCCCGTCACTGGAGCCGGTGTCTGCTATCACGATTTCATCAACAAATTCTCTGACAGAATCAAGACAGCGGACAAGCCGGGAGGCCTCATTTTTTACAATCATACATAAGGAAAGTGTCTGAGACTTTTCATTCATATGCAATAAGGACAGCTGTGGCCAGGATTCAGTAACGTATGCAAAATATTATACTTATTTGCCATTTGGATTACCATATGAGTGAAATTATTGATGCGGGCCCCAATAATACATATGCAAATTCATTCCATATTAATTTATAATATTAAGTGTACAGATTACATAATTGTCACCATTCTATATAGCTGATTATTCCAATACATTATGTAAATGGGCGTGCGTATAAAAATGAGGAAAATGAGAATTTGAATACTGATATGAAAGAAAAAGAAGAAGAGAAAAAAGATCCGAACTGGACGTGGTTTCTGTTTTCTTTTAAAGGAAGAGTCACCAGAAAACAGTTCTGGATATTTAATCTGATTATCTTTACCGCCGGACTTTTGCTGGGGGTGCTTACCGGTACACCTGAAGAGTTCGGAGAGTTTACAAAACCCCAGCTTATGTTTATGATCTGGATATTCTGGCCAAGCCTTGCTGTTCAGGCAAAACGCTGGCACGACATAAACAAGTCTGCATGGTGGGGCCGGGCCTATCTGGGCATTAATTGAGAACGGCTTTTTGCCGGGAACCCCCGGTGATAACAGATTTGGGCCTGCGCCTGTGGAGCAGGGCAGTCAATGAAACACGTTGAATGCTTGAAGAGTTTACAAAAAGTCACTGATAAAACTGGATTCCCGCTCAACGAACTGCGGGAATGACAGCACAATGTTTGCGTTTATGAACAAACTCTAACTAGCGAAAGATCTTCAGCTTTTTACCCTTGCGCTTAAATCTTCGCTCACGCTTTCGTGATTCATCAATATAAAGCTCTTTTTCCGGTGGGTAGAGATCGAGGAGTTCCTGCCAGAATTTAATTGAGTTGGCGATGTATGCGGGATTAAATACTTTCTGCGGCTGTCCGATCAATGAACAGTTGTCTGTGCCGCTGTTTATATAAACGAGGCCGAGGACCCTGCCTTTCTTATCAACCTGCGGTTCAAACGGGAATGTTCTGCATACAATCGCACGCTTTGTCCTTTTGCACTCCCCGGGACCGGGGCAGAATGAATAGACATAGTACGAGGCTGACTCATCGACCATTTTCTTTATGTCTTTATTTTTTAGCGAGGCCCTCTTCCAGAATTTGCTTTTCTGTCTGTGCCATCTGTACTCCTCATGGAACAGCAGGGGGGTAACAAATTCATTCTCACAACAGGCAGGGATGCCGTCATTTTTCGGTGCACAGAACTTACCGCAATCAAAATCCGTCATTCTGACTGACAGGAGGCGGTAAAATCTTTCAAGCTGTTTGTCGGTTATCCTTGTTTTCATAACAATGCTTACTAAGCCTGGGCCGGGAGCTGCTTAACATATAAAGGAAGCGATGATTCATGATTTCCATTGACTGCGAGATCAATGGAATATTCGCCGAAGACCGGGAATTTAACACCATGCAGGTTCAAGATCATATTTGCTGCTATAGAGGTAACATCCTCCCGGTACTGGATATTTGCAGATGCCTCAAAGGGTTTTACAACTGCTTTTCCGTCCGCATCAACAATATTGATTTTTACTTTATGCTCACCTTCTTCTATTTTGGAAAATCTCATTCTCAGCGCTACCGCACACTGGGGATGGACCGCAGGAGCGGTCCTTGCCCAGATGGCATCAAATGCCCCGAGTATACTCAGCTTGCCGTTATAGTCAGCAGCAGCATCGCACAGTGCAAACAGTTCAATATTCATAAATAGACTCCCGGTAATTTCAGTTGCTCAACAATAGCTCAACGATTGTTCAACAGATGATCTACAGTTAAGCTACCGTTAAACAATTGTTGAACCAATGTAAATGTGTGCAGTAAGTTTAATCAAACAGGAATGTAATTGTAAATGAAGCGTTGAAGAAATATTGAAATAATGCGGGATTCAGGAGGTAGTCAGGTCTTTGATGAAACTGTTTAATGCCTTTTTTCGTGTCTTATCAAGTTCAATGAACATTAATCCCGTCTCATAGTGGCCGGAAGAGTTGACTGCACCTTTTCTCATGGAAGCGGACCAGACCACCACCGCGGATTGAGAAAAGACTTCACTGTCTTTCGAATGAATTTTAACGCTGTAAATGTTGTCTTTTTTCAACATATACGGTGTATCTACGCATATGCCATTATTGCTGATATTCCTGATCATGGAACTGTCAGAGACAACTAGCTCAGCAACATAATCATTTCCAGTACTGACACGTTCGCTATTACGTTTATCCTGACCGGCAGGTGCATGTGAGGTCTCATCGGATTTACGGCTTTTATGTTCATACATTAATTTATCTGCTTTAGCAAGCAGATCATCAATGGATGTGGGATGTGCAGGATCAAAATGCGCTATGCCCAGACTGGCAGACAGGGTATAGGGACGTTCTGAGCGGTCATTAAATGTTTGCAGGTTTTGCATATAATGGTTTGTAATAACATTGTCCACATCCGGGTTGGGTTCGTTCAGAAGAACCGTGAATTCATCACCTCCTATACGGGCAATGATGTCTGATGACCTGAAAGTCTTTTTTAATATATCTGCCAGCTCAATAAGTGCCTGATCACCGGCCTTGTGCCCGAAACTGTCATTGATCTGTTTCATCTCATTTAAATCAAAAAATAAAATAGAAAAACGGCGCTTGTGACGTCTTGAGACCTGTAACTGCTTCTCTGACAGCGTTGTGAAGCCCCGCCGGTTCAGGAGTCCTGTCAGTTCGTCGGTCAATGATGCCTCCCGAAGTTTTTGTTCAAGGTTTTTTCGGGTAGTTATGTCTCTCACTATGGCGGAAAAAAATATGTCATCCTTCCTTTCCCAGCTTGACAAAGAAAGTTCCACCGGAAACTCTGTCCCATCTTTTTTTACGGCCGTTACCTCATAATTTTTACCCACCACTCTTGATTTTCCCGATGACAAAAATTTTGATATACCTTTCCTGTGGGCCGGCCTGTGTTTCCGGGGCATTATAATGGTCAACTTGTTACCTATGGCTTCCTCTGCTGTATAACCAAACATCTTCCCGGCGGTCTGGTTCCACAACACTATGTTGTCATCTTTATCAATAGACACTATTGCGTCTATTGCAGATTCTGTGATCGCTCTGAAAATACTTTCGCTTTCTTCAAGTGCATCTTCAGCGTGTTTCCGGTCACTGATATCACGCGCAACTTCAACTGTTGCGATTCTGTGCCCTGCTTCGTTAAAAAGAGGTGTCGCACTGAACAGGTAGAACCCTCTCATCTTTTTTTCATACGCTTCTGAAAATTGTTCTTCCCCTGTTTCAAGAGATTTTGAATGAGGACAAAAAGAGGGAGGATTATCAGATCCATGCAATATTGAGTGACAGGACTTGCCGATAATATCTTTACGGGCAAGAGAGAATTTTTTTTCAACCGCTTTATTGGCCATAATAACTTTATTCTTTTTGTTAATTACCAGAATAAGATCAGGGATGGCGTCAAAGGTCTGCTGCCACTCCAATATATCTTCAAAAAGCTTTTTTCCTGATGATGTATGGTCCTTAAAGTCACTCATGATTTTCATCTATTGTACACATTTCATATTATTGTGTGAAGTAGATTTTAGAGGATTGAAAATGAGATGCTGAAATAAACCTGTCTGTCGAAGCGACTCTGGTGAAGATTCTTAACAAGAATCCATCCCCTTATGAAAAGACTCTGGATTCCCGCCCAACTGACCGCGGGAATGACAAGCAAAGGACTATATGATTAATCCCAAAGCAGAGCTTCGAGGAATTCTTTTTAATAAGAATGCTGGATTCCCGCTCAACACACTGCGGGAATGACAGAACTGTGCACAGCTGTAAAGAAGCTAATTGGATGATGCGTGCGTGCTTAATATGTCTTGATTATTCTATTGATAGAGAAGAGAAGTTTTTTTACATCCAGCGGTCTGTACACAAAATCATTTATGCCGAGTTTGAAACCTTCCTTCTCCTGCTCTTTATAGTCTTCATCGGCAAGACAGATTATTGGCGTATAGGCAAACTGAGACATGTTACGGATTTCTTTTAAGTTGTCCAGCTTGTCCCGGGAATTACTGGTAATTATCAGCATGGGTTTTTCCTTTTTGGTCATCTCCAGCATCTCACCATTGGTAGAGTAAACAACATTATATCCCTTATTTTCAAGGGCAGAGCGGATGGTACTTATTTCATCCTCATCATTATCAAAAATCAGGACTTTATGATTGTCATTCTGTCCTGAACTGCTTTCATCATCAAGTTCAATATGCTGAAAAGGTATTCTGGAGATTACTTCTTCAAACGTTGTTTCACCATTAATTATCTTGTCCCAGGCATCTTCAAACATGGTTTTTGTGCCGGATTCTGCTGCACATCTCCACAGGTCATCTTCAGTAAATGATTTAGAGATAAGACGCTTGAGCTTTGTGTCCATCTGCAACAGTTCATATACGCCAACCCTTCCCTTATATCCTGTGTCATTGCATTTGTTACAACCTTTTCCCTTATAAAATACCGGCACATGCGGAAGGTTGTACTGATCAATAGTTGCAGGAGGATCGGTCTCAATCTTGCATTCGGAGCATATACGTCTGATAAGCCGCTGGGCCAGAATACCGGAGACGGCAGAGGTAACCAGAAAAGGTTCAAGCCCGATATCTATAAGACGGGATATGGTAGCAACAGTGTCATTTGTGTGAAGGGTACTCAATACAAAGTGACCGGTAAGGGCCGCCCTCGTGGCGATCTCGGCTGTCTCAAGATCCCTGATCTCTCCAAGCATCACAATGTCAGGGTCCTGCCTGAGTACTGATCTGAGAGCGTTGGCAAATGTAAAGCCGATGCTGTCGTTTATGCCGACCTGTGTAATTTCAGCCAGCTTATACTCTACCGGGTCTTCAAGTGTTATGATATTTTTTGTTTCTGTTCTGACCTGCTGGAGGACCGAATAGAGCGTGGTTGTTTTACCACTTCCTGTAGGACCGGTGACGAGCAGCATGCCCTGTGGCTGGCCGTAGATTTCTATAAGCGGTTTCAGTATGCTGTTTGAAATACCCAGTTTGCTCAGCGCAATAAGCCCGGTTGTAGGATCAAGAAGTCTGATAACTATTTTTTCACCGTAAACAGATGGCAGTGTTGATATTCTGAGATCCACATTTTTCTTTTCAAGTCGAAGCGCGCTCCTGCCGTCCTGCGGAAACCTTCTGTTTGTTATATCAAGGTTGGAAATAATTTTTACTCTTGAAATGACAGCGTCCTGGATCTGTTTTGGATATGCCTGAATATTTTTCAGGGCACCGTCTATCCTGTACCGGACCATAACATTTTTTTCTCTCGGTTCTATATGAATATCACTTGCGCCTGATTTGACTGCATCTGCAATTAACATCGTCACCAGTCTGACGATCGGAGGGGCCTCGCTGTTCTGATACATGGCCTGAAAATTCATTGATGAACCTTCGTCGTCACTTTCTTCTTTAACGAACTCAACATTGTCATAGGAAGGCAGTTCTTTTATGACATCCCATGTCTCATCTGATGAGCCGTAAAACTCTTCAATCGCCTCAAGAATATTGTTTTCTGAAGAAATGGCAACAGACAATTTAAGTCCGGTTATGAATGAGAGGTCTTCAATGGTTTCCCAGTCAAGCGGATTGGCCATCGCTATTTTGAGGTTCTTGCCCTTAAGTTCAAGAGGGAATACAAGTTTTCTCTCTGCAGTTTCTTTTGGAATTAAAATGAGAACTTCTTCTGTGGGCGTATAGTCACCACAATCTACCATCTGAAGGGAGAGCTGCTTGGTCAGGCATTCAGCAACCTGGATATCATTAATGTACCCCAGCTCAATAAGTACCTTGCCGAGTTTTTTGTTTTTGCCTTTCTGGGCTATAAGTGCATTCTCAAGCTGCTCTTCGGTAAGTAACCCTTCGTCTGTCAGAATTTCACCCAGTCTCTTTTTTCTCATCATCTTATTCCTTTAAAGCAGTAGTGATTTTTCTGTATGGTGTATAAATTTCACTTATCATAATTCGCCCCATAGCTCTCTCGAATCAATTAATAATGTATTTTCTAAATGCATATTTAACTTCGGTACAAATATATTTAATCTTTAGGAGGTGTTAAATGGATAGCTGCAATTTTTTAGATTATTACATCATCACAACCAGGTGTTTGTTGAGGATTGATTATCATATGGCATAACTTAAATGAAATAGTATATAATTATATCGCATCATTTCAGTCATAGGCCTCCTGTTAGTATTCCCGGCTAATTCTCAAATACAGCAGTGGATCGGTTGATTTCAGATGACAATATAAATGTGGACCTGCATGGCCAATATTTTATAACCATTTATTATTAAGGGATAATTTAGACAATATAATGAAAAAAGACAATTTAAGAAATATAGCCATTATTGCCCATGTTGACCACGGTAAGACCACGCTGGTAGACGGCATGCTCCAGCAGGCAGGTATTTTCCGATCAAACGAGACTGTCAGGGAACGGGTCATGGACAACATTGATCTTGAGAGGGAAAAGGGGATTACCATAATGGCAAAAAATACGGCGGTTGAGTATGAAGGGACCAAAATAAATATAGTTGACACTCCAGGACATGCTGACTTTGGCGGAGAAGTCGAAAGAACAATGAAGATGGCTGACGGGGTTTTGCTGCTTGTTGATTCTTCAGAAGGACCTCTGCCGCAGACAAGATTTGTATTAAAAAAGGCCCTTGAGCTCGACCTTCCCCCGATCCTTGTAATAAACAAAATAGACAGGTCTGATGCCAGAATCCAGGAGGTCCTTAATGAAGTCTATGACCTGTTTATCGACCTTGATGCGACTGAAGAGCAGCTTGATTTTCCGATAGTCTATACAAATGCAAAGGACGGCATTGCAAAACTGACACTGGAAGATGACGCAACTGATCTGCGGCCGCTCTTTAAACTTGTTATTGATACGGTCCCGGCTCCTGCAGGTGACGATCGCGGGCCTTTACAGCTTCTGGTGACGAACATAGATTACAATGATTATGTTGGAAGGCTTGCGATCGGCAGGATATTTTCCGGCTCGGTCAGGGTAGGAGACCATGTTGTTGTGATAAACAGTGATGAAGAAGAAATAAAAACAAAGATATCTTCGATGTATTCATTTGACGGGCTGGACAGAAAGGAAACAATAGAATCCTCCGTTGGCGACATTATCGCGCTTGCCGGGATTGAGGGGATAAATATCGGAGATACAATTACTGATATTGACAAGCCCATGCCTTTGCCGCGCATCAAGGTGGATGAACCGACCATTTCAATGGTCTTTTCTGTCAACTCATCTCCGTTTGCCGGAAAGGACGGGAAGTATGTTACTTCCAGAAACCTTCGCGAGAGGCTGGAGAAAGAGCTTCTCTATAATGTATCGATCAGGGTTGATCTCACTAATGCCGATTCCTTCAAAGTGATGGGCCGCGGTGAACTGCAGCTTGCCATTCTTATTGAAATGATGAGGCGGGAAGGGTATGAACTTTCCGTTTCCATGCCCGAAACAATCACAAAGGAAATTAATGGTGTTAAGCATGAGCCGATGGAGCTTCTTGTGATTGATGTTCCTGAAGAATATACCGGAGTGGTGACGCAGCAGGTGGGAATGAGAAAGGGCAGGATGCAGAAGATGCAGAACAATGGAAAAGGAAGAGTAAGGCTGGAGTTCAGAATACCGTCCCGCGGTCTTATCGGGTTCAGGTCCCAGTTTCTGACAGACACAAGAGGAACAGGTCTTCTTAACCATCTATATGATGGATATGAACCGTGGTTTGGTCCGATGTCAGCCAGACAGACAGGCGCGCTTGTATCTGACAGAAAAGGAACATCCACTACATACGCGCTGCATCATCTGCAGCCAAGAGGTGTTTTATTTATTAAAGAAGGTGTTCCGGTTTATGAAGGTATGGTTATAGGTGAGAACTCCCGCTACAATGATCTTGATGTAAATGTAACAAAGGAAAAGAAGCTTACCAATATGCGTGCATCCGGCTCTGACGAAGCACTGCAGCTTGTCCCGCCTAAACTGCTGACACTTGAGCAGTCAATCGAGTTTATCAAGGAAGATGAGCTTATCGAAGTTACCCCTCTGTCTGTCAGGCTCAGAAAGCGGGTACTTGAGGCCAACAAACGGCCGAAGTGGAAGAGTTGATATAGCATATCAGTCTCAAATTTGCGATATTTCCGTTACAATATATCGAGGTTCAACCTCGATATATTGTAACAGATGATGTAATAAATTATTTCAATAAAGCGTGTTACTATTTTCTGCCGGCAGCAGCGTCTTTCAGGCCTTTACCCGCCTTGAATCTTGGGGCCTTTGTTGCCTTGATCTTAATGACTTCACCTGTCTGGGGGTTTCTTCCGTTCCTAGCTTTTCTTTTAATGACATCAAAGTTTCCAAAATTGGGGATGTTAACCGAGTTGCCTTTCTTTAACGATGATGTGATAGTGTCAAAGACCAGATTGACTGCTGATGATGCGCTTGATTTTGTGAGAGACGTTGATGATGCAATCTTCTCAATTAACTCGGTTTTTGTTAAAGCTTTTTTTGCTGCCATAATTATTGCCTCCTTTTATTTTTTTATGTAATAGAATTTACAGCATTTGAAAAATGAAATCAACAAAAAAATGTATGGGACTATAATATGGTAATGGTTTGTGTCAAACAAAATAAAAGAGCAAGAGATTTACTCTTGCCCTTTTGATGTATCGTTCATCACTTGAGCGATCATGTATGTCTGGAATCAGGATCACCTCATAAACTTGAAATAGGCCATTGTCCAGTTACCCATCACTATAGCGGTGATTGCCACCAGGCTTGAAATGGCCATGGTGGACATTCCTGTTACGCCATGACCGAGGTTGCAACCCCCGGCAATGACTGCTCCGATACCCATAAGAAAGCTTCCAAAAAGCACGGTAATAATTTCCTGGGCTGATGCTATTTTCCACTTAAACTCCTTCAGGTGCAGGGCGCTGATTGCAGCTCCCAGAGGAATGGCAAGAATAAAGAATACTCCCCATGTTCCTTTGAAGATTCCCAGAAAGCTGTATTCCTGAAAAGGTGAATGTGAGCTGTTATACAGTACGGAACTGAAGAACTCTCTCATCGGTGTGGTAATAGCCAGTCCTCTCGGACCGCCTCCAAACAGGGAAGACACAACCCATGCAAGGACTGTTATCAGGCCGACAAGGATACCTGTCAGTCCCCAGGAATATCCGTTTCTGGTTTTTCCAAAGGTGGGCTTGCCTTTAAAAACAAAGACCAGGGCAGCGACGGAAAAGATAGCGATGGTTATCCATTTAGCCTGCAGGCCGCCTCCGAAGAGGTCCCAGATTGCAGGATTAAATTTCCCAAAGACTGTTATCTTGTAGTTTCCAAGGGCCTGATGAAGTGGCTGGAGCATTCCGCTGGTTGTTGTTACGACGCCGAAGAAGAACCCGAAGATCGCCATGAGTGCTGACAACTGTCCTTCACCGAGTCTGTAGACAATCCCGCTTGCACAGCCTCCTGCCATAACTATCCCCAATCCAAAGAGAAATCCGCCGAAGATGTTTGCAATGGGTAGAAAATTCTGACGCATAATTCCGGTTGAAACAAGCTGTCCGGACTGGCTCATGGTCATGATAAGACCCGCGTCTTCAAGCAGGTTAGTTCCCAGAATTGCGACTACAACACAAAGCAGGTAGGCCCTGAAGAGATCCAGGTCCTCTACAAAAATGATGTCTCTGAATGCAGAATTCAGGCAAAAACGGCCGCGCTGCAATATGAATCCGAGCATGAGACCGACAATAACTGCTGAAAAAGCCGACATGTAAGCGTTATAAATCATTTGCCTCCCCCCACGAATTTATTTATTTGTTGACAGGCTATGCCTGCCCAATTAGAACCGCAGTTCATTAGCTGAACTGTGGTGCAACGTCTTTAATGCCATGAACAGCTTTGTCTTTTGTTTCCGGCTTGTTCACTATTACAGGAACCGATGCGTTTCTTTCAACATGCTTGCTTACGCAGCCGGTGATAATTCTGTTCAGGCCTTTTTTGCCATTGCCGCCGACCACGATAAGATCAACGCCCTCTTCTTCAGCTACCTTGAGTATCTCGTCTGAAGGGATACCTTCCCTTTTGATGGTTCTCACACTGACAAGACCTGTACTTTCGAATTCCTTTCTGTAAAAGTTGAGGATCTTTTCAGATTGACGGTCCAGTTTCTCCTTATGTTCATTTCCTTCCATAGCTTCTCTTAATGTAGCAAGCTCATGGTCACTGAGCATGTCTATCATCATGGACTTGCCTTCCAGTCTCTGTACATGAAGGAGCAGGACTTCTTTTGGCGGTTTGACCAGATTGTTAAATACTCCCAATACACTCTTTGATCCCTTTGTGTCGTCTACTGCTATCAATACTTTTTCCATTGTTTATCCTCCTTTATGGTTAACGAATACCGAATTAATTTTAATTGCTGCTGCGTAAGCGTCTTTCCAGCTATACTGTTCTTCGCATGTGACCGGTTTTTTTGCCACAATTACAGGGACTGTTGCTTTCTTTTCTACATCTGAAGCTATGGATCCTGTTAACAGTCTCCCGAGTCCGCTCAAGCCGATATAGCCAAGCAGTATCATATCTGCACCAGCATCATCTGCGAACTTAAGGATTTCCTCTGCAGGGTGTCCAGATTTTATTATTGTTGTGATTCTTGAAAATCCATGTTTTTCAAGCTCTTGTTTATAATGGTCAATGATCATTTCAGCTTTTTTATCAAGAGACCTTTTATGATCAGTGCCCTTTAATGATTCCTTAAATGTGGCCAGCTCAGCCTGTCCCAGCATATCGAACATTAATGACATGCCTCCCAGACGTTCTACATGAAGCAGAATGACTTCCTTAACATTATATGTTGAATTTATAAGCGTTGAAATAACTGTCTTGGAAATCTTTGTGCTGTCAACTGCCATTAACACTCTGTTCATTGTTACTCTTACCTTTTATTTATCTGTTAATCTGGAAACCAATAAAATAGAATTGCTTTCAGAATTGCAAGTCTAATGCCAGCATTACAGATAAAATTGAAATTGATTGAAATTAATATGTTAGCCAATACAGGCCATTTTTTTATTGACTGTTTAGCGTTAATTTGTTAATGTCAACGTTAACATCGCTTAACAAGTGTTTACATGGGTTAACGGTTTAATGGAGCCTTAACACGTTATGACGATTGATAAGTTTCTAAAAAATCCGCAATTTTTACCTGAAGTGTTCGAGACCATGAGGGATGGACTTATGGTTGTGGACAATGAAGGGTATGTCCAATTATTCAACCGTGCTGCTGAAGATATAACCGGCTATAACAAAGAAGAAGTAATAGGGAAAAAATGCACACTGTTTGAATGTGATGCATGCGTGGTATTAAATGAATCAGGGAGCCAACGAGACTCCCAACTGGTTAAATTCGGTGCTGTTTACAATAAGGAATGTACGATTCGTTCAGGAGACGGCCGATCTGTCCGCCTTTTGAAAAACGCGGTTGTTGTTCGGGACAACAACGGAGATGTCATCGGAACGGTGGAGTCAATGACAGATATCACCTCCTTTTATAAGAAGGAAATGGAGCTGCAGGACATAAAGCAGGAATTAAGACAGGAATACTGGTTCATGGGATTGCTGGGGAAGAGCACTCCCATGCAAAGACTATACGAGCATATACGAAATGCTTCCCAGAGCGAGGCACCGGCACTGATCTTTGGAGAAAGCGGCGCGGGAAAAAACCTGGTTGCCCATGCATTGCATAAACTGAGCAGGCGTAAAGAAGGACCGTTTATCCAGATGAACTGCGCATCGCTGAATGAGCAGTTACTTGAAAGTGAACTTTTCGGGCATAAAAAGGGCGCTTTCACAGGGGCGGTAAGTGACCGTGTCGGCAGGTTTGAAGCTTCAAATAACGGCACTATCTTTCTCGATGAAATCGGAGACATGCCTATGACCATGCAGGTCAAGCTGCTCAGGGTCCTTGAAGAGAAGGTGGTTGAGCGGGTAGGTGACCATGAGCCGATATCAGTGGATATAAGACTTGTTTCCGCCACGAATAAAGACCTTAACTATCTGATGCATACCGGAAAATTCAGGGAAGACCTGCTTTACAGGATCAACTCTATTGTTGTTAAGGCGCCACCCCTGAGAGAGAGACGCGAAGACATCCCTCTCATTGCATTTCACTATCTGAAAAAGATATCTGCAGTGAATAACAAGGACATACGCAGTATCAGTCCTCCTGCGATGGAAATGCTCATAAACTTTCCCTGGCCCGGTAATGTGAGGCGACTTATTAATACCCTCGAGCACAGTGCAGTCACCTGTAAAGGCAATACCATTGAGGTATCTGATCTGCCGGAATATCTTGTCAATGAGAAAATGCCAGAAAGAATGAATATGAACATTGCTGACGGAACTGAAATCAGCCGTGAAAGAATATGTTCAGTGCTCTCTCAATGTAAAGGTAATAAAACGCTTACTGCAAAACAATTGGGGATCAGCAGGGTTACATTATGGAAGAAAATGAAGGCCATGGGAATTGAATGAATAATTTTAATATTATTCAATGGTGGGTTTATGAATCTGAGGGAATCAATTCACCAATGAGAACAGGTGGGGGAAAAATAAATTGAAAACACAGATTATCATTATAGCGATTCTTGCAATTATCGTTACTGCAATTATAGCATTGAGCGTCTCTTTTCAGCATACTCTCCAGATGGAAATGGCGGAACAGTTCAATAAACAGCAGTTACTTTTGGCCAGGGCAGAATCATCCAATATACAGGCGTACATTAACAGAGTAAAGGAAGAGATGTTCAGTATTGCCCAGCTTGTCTCCTTATTCCGGATTAATAATGAATCACTCTATAAATTTCTCACGGAATTCTTTTTAAGAGACTTTGGAAAAGTAAAATTGGGTATCAAATATCTGGACAGCCAGGGCAAGACGATTTTTACCGAGGGGATAATTGCCTTTGATCGACCCGCTAGCAAGAATATTCCCACTAACAAGGATATTATTGACATGGCTAAAAGGTCCTGTCCGAGTGATCTTCAGATAAAGCAGAACGCGCAACAAATAAATATTATTATACCGGTGTGTCGTTTTAATTCTCTCATCGGTGCCATTATCACGACTATAGATATCCAGGACCTTGCCAGGGAGTTCCTTGCCCATATTAAATCCGGTTCAAAGGGGTATGCATGGATGATGGACGGCAAGGGAAACCTTCTTTACCATCCTTCCCAGCCGGATATGGTCGGCAGAAATCTGTACAATACTGACTCATCCTGTTTTAACTGTCATAAATCATTTGATGTGGAAAAGAAGATCATAGAGGGCAAAGGCGACTTTTACGGAAAATATGTAGCACCTACAGGAGAAGACAAAGTCCTTGCCTTTTCAACCATATCTGTCGGGGATGTTCAGTGGATAGTGACGGTATCTGCGCCATATTCAGAGGTTACCATGGCAATTCAGTCATCCAGGAAATATCACTTATTTCTTACGGTTCTGATCTTCTTGGCCGTAACTGCTGTGTCTGCAGTGCTGATAGTGCTGAACAGGAAAAGGGTAAGGGCTGAAGAACTGGAGAAACACCAGGTTGAGCTGGAAAGGCATGCTGATGAACTGGAGCAAAAGGTCCTGGACAGGACACATGAGCTGACAACAGAAAAGGAAAAACTAAATACCGTTGTGACCGCTATAGGAAGCGGCATAATGCTCATTGATAATCAGCGAAAGATACTATGGATAAATCAGACGATGAAAAACATTGTAGGAAAAGACATCACAGGAATGAAATGTGATGATTTCTTTACTGACTGTAAAATTATCGGTTCCTACAAGTCTGATAACATGCAGACCGATGTACTGTCCAATCTCTTTGGTCAGATGGACAAATATTATCAGGTAACGACCGCTCCGGTGAAGGGGGTGGAAGAAGGCGTTCAGGGATTTATCAGGCTGGTGGATGATGTGACGGAAATCAAGAAAATGGAAGACCAGATGATGCATTCCGAGAAACTGGCGCTTCTTGGAAGACTTACGACCGGCATAGTCAATGAAATAGGAAACCCGTTAACGTCAGTGTTTTCTTTTGTTCAGATGCTTAAGGAAAAGGAAAAAAATGAGTTTAAGAAAGAGAGCCTTGAGACCATTGATTTATATACAAACAAAATTGCCGATATTCTCAAGCAGCTTTCCGGTTTCTCTAAAATACCCCTGGCAGAATTCAAACCCTGTAAGGTGAACGGGCTGATAGAGGACGCGCTTTCACTTCTTCAGTATGACAAGAGGGTCAATGATATAACTATAATGAGAGACCTGAGCTCGAACATTCCCATGATAACCACTGACGGAAGCCAGCTCTCACAGGTGATAGTAAATCTGGTATTAAATGCAGCTGATGCAATGTCGGATGGAGGAACTCTTGCGATCAAGAGCAGGAAGAACGGTAACGATATTTCCCTGACGTTTGAGGACACAGGAGAAGGTATCCCAAAAGAGAATCTGGCAAGAATATTTGATCCTCTTTACACAACAAAGGAAAAAGGCACCGGTCTTGGTCTTGCTGTAAGTCAGAACATCATAGAGAAACTCAACGGGCACATTACCGTAGAAAGTGAACTGAACAAAGGATCGAAATTTGTAATAACTCTGCCTGTTGATTGAGGGCGGTAGTGATTATTTTCAGAATTAATTTATTTTTATAATTCTCATTGATATCTGATTGCTGACCATTTTGATTCAGGTTGCAGGTTTTTATATGAGAATGAAACTAATTTATTATTTTCCCGTCTATACAAATCTCACTTTAGTGGCAATAGCATAGTTATATACCAAGTACACATGATAATAATGTTTACTTTAAAAAATCTTTACTTTATATTAATAAAGTCATTTTCAACTATAGCGTTATTGTTTATTAACTGACATGTTAAATAATCAATATAATGGATATCTTAAATGATCAGGAGACATACATGAAAAACATCAGAAATATTATCGTTATTTTGACTTTGTTAATATGCGCTTTTTTTTCTGAAAGTATAATGGCCGAGATGAAGCCGGGAATGGTATCGATCAGTCCTCGTATAGGGGGATATGCATTTTCAGAATCCAAAAACATAAATGACAGTTTAGTCTATGGTCTGGGAATAGGAATTAATTTAACACGAAGCTTCGGACTTGAAGGCAGCTTCGATTATATGAATACTGACTCAACCTCGAGTGGTGTTGATATAAATATTCCTCTTTACCGGGTAGATGCTTTGTATCATTTCCAGACTGAAAAGAAATTAGTACCGTTTATCAGTGCCGGTTTTGGGACCATTGATATTCAGGGAACCGGAGTGAATAATACGGACAATTTGATGAGTTATGGCGGCGGAATTAAATATTTTATCACCAAATCTGTGGCTTTGAGAGGTGACATACGCCATATTATTGAAATGGAAAATACAAACCGGAACAATCTCTTTGATATTAATGATGTAAGCAATAATTTTATTTACACAGTAGGTTTAACTGCGCTTCTCGGCGGAAAAAAGAAAAAAACTGCTCCACCTCCTCCGGCAGATAGTGATGGAGACGGGGTTAATGATGACAGTGACAGGTGCCCTGATACTCCAGCAGGTGTTTCAGTAGACAGTGACGGCTGTCCAAAGGACAGTGATGGAGACGGGGTTTATGATGACAGCGACAGGTGCCCAGACACACCAGCAGGCGTTTCTGTAGACAGTGACGGCTGTCCGAAGGACAGTGATGGAGACGGGGTTTATGATTATCTTGATACGTGCCCTGGTACTCTTCAGGGAGTGAGAGTTGACGAAAAAGGATGTGCTGTAATGGTCAAAGAAAAGGTTTCGATAGAGCTAAGGGTAGAGTTTGATTTTGACAGCACAGCTATCAAGGAGACACATAAAGATGATATCCGGAAACTTTCAGAGTTTCTGGATACATATCCCGAGACCAAGGTGGTAATTGAAGGTCATACATGCAATATTGGAACGGAGCAGTATAACCTGAAGCTGTCCCTGGGAAGGGCTGAAAGTGTCAAACAGCGTCTGATAGAATACGGTATTGATCCTTCACGGCTTGAAATTATCGGTCTCGGGGAAACCGTTCCAAGTTCTGACAACAGGACAGAAGAGGGCAGGAAGAAAAACCGCCGTGTATTCTCGGTTATATCGACTACTGTCACGAAACATCAGGAAAAATAAATAACAGAAATTATATTAAACATATATTCAATTAAAATGATTTACCATGACCTTTTTCTGATCAGTCCATACTGTAATAACTGATTTATTCAGGGCTGATAAAATTCATTCTTTACTGGTGAACTTATCAAGCTGTACCCTTTATCAATTCAGAAAAAGGTCATGATGATATCTTCAATTAAAGAATAACGTCAGACAATTAATAATTTAGATTGCATACTATTTAATAAGAAATCTTATCAGAATGCTCTTATGTCTTTGTATATCACAAACAACCCCATCTTTTTTCATTGACAAGAACATATGCGTATACAGATAATAAGATAGTACCTGTAACAATTGTGATCCTCACTATATTCTAAAAGACATAAACAGACCTGTCACAGGTGCCGGGCTTTCCATTATATAGATAGTCACAAATAAAAGACGCGTGATTCTGTTGAAATAGCGGGATATGATTTTTTATGTTGGCTCTGTATTCTCTCTCTCTTACTGTTTAAATGGTTTATTATTTGATGCACTGATTCCCTGTTCTTTTACAGAGGATCTGATTAATGAAAAAAGGTGCAGATTTTTATGAATATTCCTGAGAGACCCGAAAGCTTTTCAAATAACAATAAAAAACTTGAAGAGAGCGAGGAACGGTTCCGGGCTGCGGTAAATTTAACAGCTGACCTGATCTGGGAAGGTGATGTTCGATCCGACAGGCTGGACTGGTTCGGGGATATTGACAGCTGCCTTGGCTATGGTTCCGGAGAATTCCCCCGTACTGTCTCTGGCCACATGATGAATGTTCATAAAGAGGATATCGACGACTTTAAGAAAGATGTTGATATGGCCTTAAAGACCGGACAGGATTTTCATTCCATATACCGCATGAAATGCAAAGACGGGACTTATCGCTTCTGGGAAGAGCGTGGTAAGGCGGTGTGCTTTGAAAAAGGTAAGGCCGTTAAGTGGGTAGGCGCTATTACTGATGTTACGGAGAAACATTGTATAGAAGAAAAACTGATCAGCAGTGAAGCTAAATGCAAAGTGCTTTCGCAGGAATTCCACGCACTTCTTGATGCAATACCGGATGACCTCATTCTATTGACCCCTGATATGAATATACGCTGGGCAAACAGGGCCTTTGCCTCAAAGCATAACAAGACGATTTCAGAACTCTACGGAAAAAAATGTTATAAACTGTGCTGCAATATAACCTCCCCCTGCAGGAACTGTCCAGTAATAAAGAGCTTCCACTCAGGTAAAGAAGAGATTACCCGGGTCACGAATTCTGAAGGCAGCATTCTGGACAAAAGGGCCTATCCCGTAAAGAATGAAGAAGGGAAGGTCATAAATGTCATAGAGGTTGCCCGGGACATTACTGCCAAGGTCCGCATGGAAGAAGAGGCAAAACTGATCCAGTCGAAGTTGATTCATACAAATAAGATGACGTCCCTTGGTATGCTTGTTTCAGGAGTTGCTCATGAAATCAACAATCCCAACAGTTTTATCCTTCATAACACGGTGACCCTGAATAAGATCTGGAAAGACATGAAGGACATTCTTTCGCAATATTACCATGAAAAAGGAGATTTCAGTCTGGCCGGCATATCATACAGCGAAATGCAGACAATCATTCCGGACCTGTTGAACGGGATTAATGAAGGCTCAGTCAGGATTAAGAACATAGTTGAAAACCTGAAAAATTATACCCGTCCCGAACAAACCTGTGTCAGTGAAGCAGTTGACGTAAACAATGTTATCTTATCGACCAGAGCAATACTGAATAATCATGTCAAAAAATTTACCAATAATTTTCATATTCAGTGCAATGATAACATTGCTCCTGTCAGAGGAAACAGACAGAAGCTGGAGCAGGTATTCATTAACATAATAATGAATGCACTTCAGGCGCTCCGTAATAACGATTCGGGGATCAGGATTACAACATCAAATGATAAAAGCTCACATAACATTGTAATTAAAGTGGAAGATGAAGGCATAGGTATGTCAAAGGATATACTTAAGAAAATAACTGAACCATTTTTCACAACCAG
>CALZMZ010000075.1 GCA_945788685.1 Thermodesulfovibrionia bacterium
AACTGCACACAGGCGGTGGAGTCCTGCAACTAACTGTAAAATAACAATATTTCTTGTTCTGATATACATAATACGTATTTGTTCTGCAATATGATATTTAATCAATACTATAAAAAAAGGCGCTCCGGATATCCGGAACGCCTTTGGAAATACTGATTGTGAAACTTACTAGAAGTATACTTCTGCCCTGTTTGCAACAACAATGATTCCATCTGCATCGTCAGGAGTCAAATCTCCGCCGGGATTACCATATGCAGCTTCAAATATGTATCTTGCGTTCTTTGCAAGTTGAACAACAACTTTTCCGTCAAGCCCTAAAAGAGTTGCACTGTCTCCGCCACCTGCTTCTTCAGCGGATGCAAACGAAACTCTACCCAGTACGTTTACGTCTGGCATAACGTCTGTGTTAGCATCTGCAGCGATGATCCATGCCTTAGCATCATCGTTTGCTCCAAATTGCTTTGAACTTGTTGCTGGTTTCGTCACAGCTGTATGCTGGTTATCACCAAACAGCAGGGTCGGTTCGTAGTTGTTATCAGCTGTGAAGCCGTTAGTAGCATAAGCGCCGCCTATTCCAACGCCGATTGCTCCGACAGTGGTTGTTGCTTTCACCATTAAACCAAGTGGTGTGTTGTCTGCGCTGTCCTTGTTAGTGTCGCCTGTAAGGAATGCAAGCTCACCGGTAAGGCCGATACCTGAAACATTGCCTTTTGCATATAAGCCGATGTCTGTTCCGTTCAAACCAATGAGAGATGGATTAGGATCAGGTTCTTCACGGCGGTCATTATGGAAAACAACGATTGCACCCGCTTCCATATCACCCATATCAGCAACCAGAATTGCACCATAGTCATCCCTGTCTTTCAGGTTATCGTCACCTGCTACAGTAAATTCTTCAACTTTGTTCGTGAAAGCTGTTACTGAAACGCTCTCGAAAGTGCCCTTAACTTCCAATGTGTCATACCCGTCATCAAACTGTCCTGGCATAAAACCAGTTCCGTAATACCTCAGCATGGAACCGGCATTAATAACTGCAGTAGAAACAGGTACAGTGATGTACGCATAGTCAATATTTATTACAGATTCGTCAGTGGTGGCTCTCTGACCGCCCGCTGTTGTGCCCCAAGTGGCGTTAGCTACCTTTATCCTTGTTGTTGCCTTGAATCCATTTCCGGCTTCACCAGTAAATTTGAGCCTTATCCTCTGGTCCCAAGCACGGGTATCATTCTCAGCGTCTGAATCGAAAGACGGATTTTTTACCCATTTGCCTCTCACACGTGCGTCACCACCAATCATCACCTTTGCTCCGGGTTTCATTGCCCTTACACTGTCCATACCGGCGTCATCAGCAACAGCAAAGCTGAATGTGCCGAGCGCGAGCAGTACGCTTAAAAGAAATATCAAATACTTTTTCATTCAAAAACCTCCTTGTTAATTTAAAAAATGTTTAATTTTCTATACTTCAAATCCCGTCCCGGTTATCCGGATCAGGGACACTGATTTTTCTATTAACCACCCCCCTTTCAGTTAAGGTTTACATAATATCTTATATGTCTTTATTCATCAGACAGCGTCGATAGCTATCTGACATAAATTATATATCTCCAGTAAATGGAGACTAGTATCCTCTCAACCGTTTAGAAAGAACAATGAACGACGGATTGTAAAAAGCAAAAGGTATGCCAGTTTGAAAAAAAGAGGTAAGAGGTAAGAGGTAAGAGGCGAAAAAAACTATTAAAACAGCATATTAGAGTGAATAGAAAGTATTTGTCTTAACTCCTGAATCTTAACTCTTCCCTCCAACACATGTGGTGTTCATACAATGGTGTTGATGTAAAAAGGACGCACTTTTTTTAGAGTAAGGAGTTTAGAGTCAGGAGTTAAGCTTTTGCTTAAGGGTACTTATCAGGCTATTAAGCATTTTGCTGATAACTACTGATTCTTCCTCTAATTTGATGTAATGTGCTTCAGACAAATAACGTAAGTCTCTTGATAATAATAAGAAATAACGTAATTCCTCTAAAGACCCTCTTGCCTGATAGAGGTACTGGATAAATTCCTTTGATGTTTTTCGTGAATGACCTTCAACTATGTTTGCAGGTACAGAATAAGCGGCCCGTTTTAATTGATCTGACAATGCGTATTTCTCTGTGTCAGGGAATTTAGCAATTATCTGATAAATATTTAATACTAAATCATGAGCCCTCTTCCAAATCTCAAGTTCTTTCCAGTACATAAATTGTCCCCTAACTCTAAACTCAAAACTCTAATTACACTTTCTCAACTTCAGAGGCGCTTATTTGGAGGGCTACTCCCTGCTGAAGTACATCGACAGAGAGCACCAGCAGATGTTTATCAAGCTTTTTGACCAGGATACCCTCAACACCGGCCAGGGCCCCCTTTGTTATCCTGACCTGCTGTCCTTCATTTAAATAAGGGTAAGGATCGAGTTCTTCCTTGTTTTCTATAAGTTTTTGAAGATACGTAATCTGATCATCAGGTATGGGATCCGGATGCCCCGGAACAGTGCATATCATTCTTACAACACCGGCGACCTTTAAGACACCTAACAGCTTATCTGCCTCATTTGTTGTGTGGACAAATAAGTATCCGGGAAATAAAGGGAACTGGACTTTCTTTTTTCTGTCTTTCCATTTTCGGACTCTCTCCACAGTAGGAAGAAATGATTCCACTCCTTTCAGGACCAGCCTGTCATTGACTTTAGCCTCATGTCTGGACTTGACATGGACTGCGTACCATTCCGGATTCGGTTTAAGTAATTCACTCATCTGCTTACTTTATATATAAAATCATTTTTTCTAAGGAAATCAACTACCTTGATTCCTGCAATCTGACCTCTGGCTGCCTCTTTGACCTGTGTATGACTGATTTCGATCGAAAAAATCTCCTGATCAAAATCTGTAAAATGTCCTTTAATGTGAATATGGTCGCCTAATTTGAGGGATTCAAGTACTTCTATACTCACCACATTTATTTTTCTGTAATAATTTCTGACTTTTCCGGCGAGGATCTCCATTGTACAGATGATTACACAGATAAAATAGAGATTACACAGATAATAAGCTTACTTATCCAGATAATCCATGTAATCATTATTTAATCTGCACAATCAAGCATCGCATTAAGATGCCTCTTCACCCTTGTCTTTGTACACTTCGATAATGCTTGTCACTTTGATTCCAGCTGCCTGCAGAGCTTTTTGAACATCTACTGCTTTTGCATCCTGAACTTTTAACATATAATTGGAATCCATAAATCAGTTCCTCCGTTAGAAAAATTTATCTAGTAAATCTATATGAAATTTATTTAAATGTCAAAATACATTGAACAAAAACTCCCAACTACTCCCTACTGACTAATAGTACTTTCAGCTATTAATTCCGAAATCGGAACAATCGAAACTTCGTTGTTATTTTTAAGTGTCTTACTCAGAAACATGAACGTGTTTTTTCTGGGATGAGCAAGCGCAATTGCATAGCCTTCTTTTTTCGCGATCTTAACAAGTCTTTCCCATTGATGGGACATTTCTTTTAAATCGTCATTATTGTCAAGGAAAACATCGCGTCGCAGTGCTTTTATTCCAGACGCTTTCGCAATGCTGTACCCAACTGTATCAGGGGTGGTAACGCTGTCCAGAAACAGCAGATCATGCCGCTTTAACACTTCAGCCACTGTGCCCATTGCGCGTTTGTCCTGTGTAAAGGCTGATCCCATATGACTGCTGGCCCCTTTTATAAACGGCAAGGAGTCAATATCTGTTTCAAGGGTGTTTATGATTTCACTGTTAGACATATACAAATATAGTCCACCCTTTCCCAGTTTCAATTTTCTGGTCGCCTCCATCGGAACATGGAGAATTACATCATACCCCCGTCTATGGGCTTCTTCTGCAGTCCATTCTGAATATGTCTGAAGTGGTAAGACAGAAAACGTAAAGGGCTGTTTCATCTGAAATAAAGCCATGACCTTTTTCTTGCTGGGTCCCAGATCATCAATAACAATGGCAACTTTTGGCAGGGGACTGATTGGAGATACATCAGGAAAAGACGGCCGGGCTTTCTTTTCTGACTCAACATGTCCGGGTATTCCGGAAGGAGCTTTATCTTTATGTGATTCCCTGTAAATAAAAAAAATGCCGGCTATCACAAGAAGCAGAATCAAGATTAAGTGCCTGCTGTTTTTTTTCTTTTTATTGACACGTCTTTTTCTAGGAGGCATATTTTAAAACAGGGGTAAAGGTTCAAATGAACAAAGGCACAGAGTCATCAATTTCTTTGTGCCTGTGCTTCTCTGGTCCTTTGTGTCTTCATTATTTTTCATTGATTCATATCAAACACTTCGGCATCATCAGGTATCTGAAAGTTAAACTGAGAATCATTCAACCCCGGATTGGTTTTTATTTGTTTCAGTTCGATCATGATTATATTGCCGTACGTGTCCAGAATGGTAAACATTCTGATCGGAAACCCCTTTTCTGATGTCTCCATAATGACAGAGCTGATATGGCCGATCTTCTGTTTTGGTATAAGCTGCAATGCATTTGCTTCAGGCATGGAGATAGTAAAATCTTTTTTGATGTTATCAAAACTCTCAAGCATGGCAAGCGGGACCTGGCTGTAAGATTCTTCACTGAATCCGGTCTTGATGACCTGGTTTTGTGATTTCTTGTAAATCAGGGTTTCCCTGTCCCTGATCACTACTTTTTCATCCCTTGGATCTGCGTATTCCCACATTATCCTTGATGGCTTTTTCAGAAAGAACTCGCCATTAAATTCCTGGGTCTGTTCAAGGTCCTTGATAAAGCTTTTCTGCATAAATTTGCCGCTGATATCTTTAATTGACTTAAACTCATTCTGTATTCGATTTACAACTTCGTCGGCAGATTCAGCGGACAAAGAATTGGTGACAGGTAACAGGAAAGAAGTAAGAAGAAAAACAGTGCAAGCGACTAACATATGTAATTTGTAATTTGTAATTTGTAATTTCATTTTATCGTCTCCTGATTATTTCCCTTGGTTTTCCGGCGTCTCCAGGCGGACCTACAATGCCCTCCTCCTCAAGCATTTCCATAATTCTGGCAGCCCTGTTGTAACCTATTTTCATTCTTCGCTGTATGTATGATATGGATGCCTGTCCTGCAGAGAGCACAATATCCCTGGTCTGGGAGTATAGTTCATCCTGCTCTTCAAAGTTTGTGGCCTGCTGTGGTTCGGTCACCAGGTTTTCAAGAAGCGTGTAATCAGGCCCGGCCTGTGCCTTTATATGGCCTACGACGTTTCTGGTTTCTTCACTGCTCACATAGGCCCCGTGTATTCTTTTAATTCTTTTGCCGGGGCTTGTAAACAGCATGTCCCCTTTTCCCAGAAGCTGATCAGCTCCGTACGTGTCAAGAATAATCCGGGAGTCCATTTTTGAAGAGACCTGAAAAGAAATTCGTGAAGGGAAATTAGCTTTAATTATCCCGGTAATGACGTCTACAGAGGGGCGCTGTGTTGCCAGGACAAGATGAATGCCTGCTGCGCGCGCCATACCTGCCAGTCTGGCGATAGAGTCTTCTACTTCACGGCCCGAAGCAAACATGAGGTCAGCAAGTTCATCGATAAATATGACAATATAAGGCAACGTTTCGAGGGTGCTGTCTGTAACTTCTGATGACTTAGATCGAATTTTTTTATTAAAGGACTCGATATTCCTTGCACCTGTGTCAGCAAGCAGGCGATATCTCCGTTCCATCTCGATTACAAGGGTCTTTAATGCATTAGATGCCTCCTTGGGCAACGTTATAACAGGCATCAGCAGGTGAGGGATGTCTTCATACGCAGAAAGCTCAAGCATTTTAGGATCGATCATCAGCATTTTGACCTCTTTGGGAGATGCCCTGAACAGGAGACTTATAACAATAGTATTCAGCCCGACACTTTTTCCGGAGCCGGTTGCTCCGGCAATTAACAGGTGAGGCATTTTTGCCAGGTCTGTCATGACAGGCACTCCGAAAATATCTTTTCCAAGTGCCAGTGTAAGCTTGGCGCTGCTCTTATGAAAGGCATCATTGGAGATTATATCCCTGAGAAATACTGCTTCCCTGTCCCTGTTCGGGACTTCAATGCCCAGAGTTGACCGTCCGAGAATGGGAGAGATCCTGATGCTGCTGGCCTTAAGAGCCATTGACAGGTCATCGGCCAGGGACATGACCTTGCTGATCTTTATTCCCGGTGCAGGCTCAAATTCAAACATTGTGACAATCGGTCCGGGAGAGACATATGTGACTTTGCCCTCCACTGAATAATCAAGCAGTTTCTTCTCCAGAAGGTCAGAGCGTTCTATCAACTCTTCCTTTGACGGCTTGGTCACTGAAGGCGGAGGATCATTGAGAAGATCAAGTCCCGGAAGTTCATATTCTCCGTCAGAAGCTGTTTTCTTTTTAACGGGTTTAGAAGCTCTTTTTACAGGAGGTTTCACCTTGATTTCAGGTCCAGACATGGGTAACTCTTCCTGTTCATATATGGTTTCAGGAACTGCCAGGGCTTCAATCTTTCTCTGCCTTCTTTCCCTGCGCTTAGCATTGGCAGCTGAAATTGCCCTTGATCCCAGAGAGACCTTTGTTCTTACATTGCCCATGAAACTGACAACCGAGAAATGGATCAGGTACATAAGGGAGATTAATGTGAGCGTGGCAAATATCAGATATGAACCGGTTGAAGAAACTATGGCCAGTGTTAATGCGGTGCACTTAATCCCGATTAATCCTCCGGAATGTTCTCCGAACATGAGCTGAATAACTGATGATGAAGCAATAATCAAGAGAATAAGTGCCCCGAAGAAAATAATATACTTGTGATGGACTGATTTGCCCGTTACCATTTTGATTCCTGCTATAAGAAGGACAACAGGTATGATATAAGAAGTATATCCAATAAACTGAATAAGGAGCTCTGAGAGCTGGGCGCCGAAACTGCCCAGCAGATTATTCAGCTCTTTGCTTTCAGTGAACAGCGACCGGTCCCAGGGGCTGTGGCTGACAAGACTGATAAGTATGATAAGTCCGGCAACAATGGCCAGAATCCCTTTGATCTCTTCTTTTATCCTGCTGCTGTCCATATATTATATAACCGCAGATTCCACAGATTTTAAAGATTTTTTTTTGGAACAACGTATGTTTATTTTTTTAATCTTTCTCATCTGCGAAATCTGTGGACTACTTACTTGTCCATAACGAAATTATGATAACAAAAGCAAGTAAAAAACGATAATAAGCAAAGGGGATTAAAGAATATTTCTGTAAATATATGATGAGATATTTAATTACTGCATATCCGACAACAGCGGAGACCGATATTCCCGCAAAAATAATACCTAAATCAAATTCTCCTATACTCATTATATTATTGGCCTCTACGAGGCTTGCGCCGGCAACCGCAGGCGTACCCAGAAGAAAAGAAAACCTTGCAGCTTCAGCCCTGTTCATTCCCTTTGTCAGCCCGGCAACAATTGTGATACCTGATCTTGAGACCCCCGGGATAAGCGCAAATGCCTGGGCAACTCCTATAAACAATGCATTTTTTATATTTATTTTTTCCATTCCCGTTTTATTTGCTCCGTTATAATTTTTTTCGGCAAGGATCATCAGGACTGAAACAACACAAAGAGTAAATATAATAAGAACAGGGTTCCTGTTAATCTCGATCCAGTCATGCAATAGTGTGCCTGCGAAAGCAGCAGGAATTGAAGCGATCACAATCTTCCAGATCAGGCTGTCTTTTTGTGACAAGGATTTAAATAATTCGATCCAGTCCTTTCTGAAATAAAGCAAAAGCGCAAGAAGGGTGCCGAAGTGCAATGCTACATTAAAACTCAGACTATTCACTATCCCCTGCCAGTCAAAAAACCATGGGATTAAAATAAGATGTGCTGAGCTGCTGACAGGGATGAATTCGGTAAGACCCTGTAATATGCCCAATATTATTGCTTCAAACATTGAAGGATTATAGTAAATAAAGGCACAAAGTGGCAAAGGAGCAAAGGCACAGAGCAAAGAATCTCTGCTTCTTTGTGCCTCTGTGCCTCAATTTAGACAATCTGATATAATCTCTCATACCTGACATGCAACAGCCAGCCGAAAAGAAACAAAAGAGCGATGTATTTCGTCTTATGGGAGTTGCCAGCACGGTTGGAATCAATATGGTAGTCAGCACCTTTGTTGGCTTTGCGCTTGGATACTGGGTTCTGGACCGGTACTTTAATTCCTATCCCTGGTTTACGCTGATACTGACTGCTCTGGGCATCATAGCTGGATTCAGGTATCTGTTCAGGATCGCTAAAAGGGCAAATAAAGACGAGGATTCGAGTGGCCAAGGGATCCAGGATTCAAGTGAAAACAATTAATAAAGAAACAGTTGATTTTATCTCCACCTGGCCCCTTGAACCCTTGAATCCTTGGACCCTGTTTTAATTATGGAAATCTTAAAGCGTGTCATTGTTAAAAGTCTCTTTATTATTTTACCGGCAGCTTTTTTGTCTTATATTTATATAGAGCCGCAGAAAGTGCCGCTCGGGATTTTGCTCGGAGGACTGTTCGGTCTGTTTAACCTCAGGCAGCTTACAAGAAATGTAACCGCAATGGTAGGCTCTGAAAAAGCCACATTTAAAATTGTCTTTCTCAGCATGACACGGCTGATGATTCTTTTTGCAGCTATTTTGTTTCTTGTATATTACAGGATTGTTAATGTCTTTGGTATGCTTTTCGGATTTACCGTAGTATTTGCATTGATACTTATCGAGGGCGCCAGGGTCAGTAAATCGCAATAGTTGAAGAGATTACAGATCACAGATCACAGATTACAGATCAAAAATAATTGAATCTTATGTATATTTAATTGGAAAGGATTACATAAATGCGCAGATACCGTTCTGTCAAGAACATGAAGAAAAGGCTGATAGAGTTAATAATCGAACGTACTTTCAGGTTTACCGACAAACCGACGTTCAAACTTGCATCAGGCAAGATGAGCAGTTATTACTTTAATTGCAAACCGACTACCCTGAATTCAGAGGGTATGTATCTTATCGGGAACCTTTTATATGATTTAATAAAGAGCCGCAAGTCATGGAAAGCAAATGCTGTTGGCGGGCTTACGCTTGGGGCTGATCCCATTTCCAATGCTATTGCATATACATTTCACTTGAAAGGTGAACAGATGGAATCATTTGTTGTCCGCAAAGAGCCCAAAAAGCATGGGACCATGTTATGGGTAGAGGGTAATGTAGGCAGCGGAGATAAGGTAATCATAATTGAAGATGTGATTACGACCGGTGGCTCGACAATAAAGGCGATTGACCGGACAAAAAAATGTGGTCTCAAAGTCCTGGGAGTAATTGTATTGATCGACAGGCAGGAGGGGGGAAAAGAGAAAATTGAGGCCAAAGGGGTAAAAGTCGAAACGCTCCTGACCAGAGAGGAAATCTTTGAAGTGTACAGCAAAAAGAGGCAGGTTTAAAGCATTTCACAACACCTGCATTATAAAAAGCACGGAATTACAGGTTTTTTACTTCCCCGGTGAAAAATATATTTATGGATATTGCTTAAGCTAACCCTTTAATTTATAGGTAAAATTCATTACCAAGATAAGCTTTCATGATTGATACATTAATTTTTTTTATTTGACCTGAAAATGAGAGATGTTCTACTATTTAAGACCAATTTTTTCTGAGCAATCCTGAAATTCGAAAAAGATCTTACACCAACAAGAGTTTTTTTGATGTTTAAACTTTGACTAACAGTTCCCTTAGTTATCAATAAGGGATAAAGAAAAAAGGAGGGATGGATGAGCGATAAGCACAAAACACCAATGATTGATGAGCTTGAAAAAGGCCCGAGTGCTGGGGTATGGATCAGGAGTTATCGGAAGATACTCTTCACTCCCTGATGAATTCCCCGGAGTTGCTCACTTTCACACGTACAGAATTAACCAGCCGAGCGGTTTCTTCTATACATCAAAGGCCCTGAAGGAAATATGTGATATCTGGGACAAGTATGGAAGCGGACTGACTAATATGCACGGTTCAACAGGTGACCTTGTTCTCCTAGGTACTACCACTGAGAACCTTGAGACCCTCTTTGCTGAGTACTCTTCCCGCGGATGGGACCTCGGCGGATCAGGTTCTGCCATGAGAACACCAAGCTGTTGTGTAGGTCAGGCACGCTGCGAATGGGCCATGATCGACACAATGGATATATGCAACACCGTTACCCAGCATTTTCAGGACGAGCTCCACAGACCTGCATATCCTTATAAGATCAAGAATAAAATTTCAGGATGTGCCTGTGACTGTGTTGCAGCCATTGCACGTGCTGACGTTTCTGTCATAGGAACATGGAAGGGTGATATCCAGATCGACCAGGCTGAAGTCAAAAACTATGCTGATGGCGGCATGGACATCCAGTCTGATGTTATTGACTGGTGCCCCACAGATTGTATGTCTTTTGACGGATCATCAATAACAATAGACAACTCTCAGTGCAACAGGTGCATGCACTGCATCACAAGAATGACAAAGGCGTTAAAGCCGGGCAAGGAGAGAGGCGCCAGTATCCTCGTAGGATCAAAGGCACCTATTGTAGTGGGATCATTACTTTCATGGGTAGTTGTTCCTTTCATGAAAATGGAGTCTCCCTTTGAAGAGTATATAGAGCTTCTTGAGAACATGATCGAGTGGTGGGATGACAATGCCAAACCCAGAGAAAGAATCGGTGAGCTTATTGAAGTAAAAGGCATGAGGCCCTTCCTTGAAGCAATAGGCGTGGATCCTCAGCCCCAGCAGGTATATGAGCCGAGGAAAGACCCGTTCTTCTTCTGGGCAGAGAGCGATTTCAAATAATAAAAACTGAACATAAAATATAATTTCAAGGAGGTAGCTTACATGGCATTACCAGAAAGACAAACAGACATTGGACCACCGGAT
>CALZMZ010000076.1 GCA_945788685.1 Thermodesulfovibrionia bacterium
GAACACCTTCCCTCATGAGCGTGTTGGTTTCCGGATTAATCTTTATTTCAGCTGTATCAGGCACCTGCTTTATGCAGACGATAATATTCACTATTAAAAAACCTCCAGAGTTTAGCAGGCAAAAAGAGCTGCTCTTAAAATTGGAAGATATTATACGACATTGTATTTAGATAGGTAAAGAAGCGGTGAAATTGAAATGCTGTTATGAAGGAGTTTCTGTACATCCGTCCCTGTCAGGGAAGCTGTCTGGTGAGTTCTGCAAAATAGCAGTATGGCTTTCAATATAAATTTCGCATGAATCGTAATTATTAGCGCAGTAATATATGGCTTTTTCAATATCCTGACTGCTCATTTCATTGCAGTAGCAGGTGTCAAGCGGGGCCTCAATATTAGGGCAAAGCTTTCTGTCTTTTTCCGGTAACAGCATACTTCCTTTTTCGGCAATTTAATAAGAAATCTTTACATCTGAATATTTGATATATTTGGATTTATTTAGTGTTTGTCCATAAACTGCCGATTTATATTTTTGTCATACCCGAGGTCAGTAATCGGGTATCCAGACTTGTCCCCGCAAAAGCGGGGAACTATATTAATGAACTGGGTTCCCGTTTTCACGGGAAATCCTGGATTCCCGACTAAGGATTTCGGGAATGACGGACAAGGAAGTCGAACTCTATAAAACATTATTCGGGAGTCTAAACGAATTAGATTCCGGTCAAGTCCGAAGTGGGTCTCCGCGAGGAGTCGCTCCGACCGGAATGAAAACAAATTAATAAAGGATGGCATTAAGTGAGAGCTTGAAGGTATGACTATGGCAGACGATCATGAACCACCTGCACTGAAAAAATATATTTATTACTTCTTCTTTGCGGTCTCTTTTATAAGGGCCTGTCCGATTACGTTCTTCTGTATCTGGTTAGTGCCTTCATAAATCTGAAGGATCTTTGCGTCGCGCATCATTTTCTCAACAGGGTATTCTTTCATGTATCCTGATCCTCCCATGACCTGTACGGCATCTACCGTGACCTTCATGGCAACATCAGTCGCAAAAAGCTTGGCCATGGCTGATTCTTTTGATACGTCTTTAACGCCAGTGTCAATATATTTGGCTACGGAATAAACAAGTGCCCGTGCCGCCTCAATTTCAGTCGCCATGTCGGCAAGCATATGCTGTACCGCCTGGATACTGATCACCGGCTGTCCAAACTGCACTCTATCCTTTGCAAATTCAGCTGCCGCTTCAAACGCACCCTGTGCAACGCCCACTCCCTGGGCGCCTACCCCTGTCCTCGACTTATCAAGGGTCTTCATTGCAACTATAAAACCCATACCCTCCCTTGCTATAAGGTTTCCTTTGGGGATCCTGCAGTCTTCGAAAATAAGTTCACTTGTAGACGATGCCCTTATTCCGAGTTTGTTTTCTTTTTTTCCAAAGCTGAAACCGGGAGTTCCCTTCTCAACTACAAATGCCGAAGCTCCCCTGGCGCCCTTGTTCCTGTCGGTTATGGCAATAATCGTATATATTTCAGCCTCTCCGCCATTTGTAATCCACTGTTTAGTTCCATTGAGAACATATTCATCGCCGTCACGCGCAGCCGTAGTCTGAACCCCGGCTGCATCGCTTCCTGCATTGGCTTCTGTGAGACCAAATGCAACAAGCCTTTTACCTGAAGCTATATCAGGCAGATATGTTTTTTTCTGTTCCTCTGAACCGTAAAGAAGAAGGGGGTATGTACCCAGGGCATTGGCAGCATATGAGGTTGATACTCCAAGGCATGCCCTGCTCAGTTCTTCAACTGCCAGTGTAAACTCAAAACCTCCCATTCCCATTCCGCCATATTCTTCCGGAATATAGATGCCCAGGAAATCAGATTCAGCAAGCGTATTCATTATGTCCCAGGGGAATTCTTCCTTTTCATCCAGTTCAGCCCTGACAGGTAACACTTTCTCATCTGAAATCTGTCTTGCCAGGTCTCTTATCATGAGCTGTTCTTCAGTCAAAAAATAATCCATTCTTCCTCCTACTAAAAGTAATTCGTTATCAGTTATATGTTACCGGTAATTTGCACAACGATTGACATATAACAGATAACAGTCCTGCTTTCTCAAGTGGTGCCTGGATCTTACCACCTTATCAATGCTGACGCCCAGGTCAGTCCCCCACCGAACGCCTCAAGCATGACATTGTCATTTTTCCTCAGTCTGTTATCCCGTACCACTTCATCAAGTGCTATCGGTATGGACGCACTTGATGTATTTCCATATTTTTCAAGGTTGACCGCAACTTTCTCCATGGGGAGGTTCAGTCTCTTTGCCGTTGCAGTTATTATTCTGAGATTGGCCTGATGGGGAATGAGCATTGCCAGTTCAGACGGCTTTATATTATTTGCCTTTAACGTGTCAATTACAAGTTTTTCAAGGGTTTTGACAGCCACTTTAAATGTTTCATTTCCTCTCATTTTTATATAATGCAATCCCTCTTTTACGGTTTTCATTGTGGGAGGGTGGCTTGCCCCGCCTCCCGGCACACATATATAATCCCAGAGCTTTCCGTCTGAGTGTAGATGTGTAGACAGAATTCCACTCCTGCCCTTTGTTGATGTGAGCACCACGGCACCTGCCCCGTCGCCAAACAAAACACAGGTCTTTCTGTCTTTCCAGTCAAGGAACCGTGAATTAACTTCAGCGCCGACAAGGAGGACCTTATTGAAGGTGCCGCCCTTTATAAAGTTGTCCGCAACAGACAGACCGTATATAAATCCGCTGCATGCCGCATTAAGATCAAACGCCCCTGCATGTTTGGCCCCAAGACCGTGCTGCAGAATGGAAGCTGTTGCCGGCATGGGCATATCACCACTCATGGTTGCAACTATGATCAGTTCGAGATCTCTGGCCTCCATACCTGCTGCCTGCAATGCCCTTTTTGAAGCCTCAAGACAGAGATCAGATGTAGACTCTCCCTTGCTGACTACCCTTCGCTGTTTAATACCTGTTCTTTCTGTAATCCATTCATCGGACGTGTTTACCAATTTTTCCAGGTCAGAATTATTAATAATTTTATCCGGGAGAAATGACCCTGTTCCAATTATCTTACTCCTCAACGGCAACCTTGTCTCTCCTTGTTATGCCATCATTAATTTCTTTTGATATGATCTCAAGAATACCCTTGCTGTGAAAGGTGCCGGCTACCATTATTGCATTTTTTATTGCCTTGGATGTGGAACGGCCATGACCGATTATGCAGGGGCTGCTCAGCCCCAGTAAAGGCGCTCCCCCATATTCCGAGTAGTCTGTTTTCTTTTTAAAACTTTTGAGTGCATCTTTTAAGATAAAAGCCCCGAGTTTTCCGGTTGATCTGTCCATTATTTCTCTTTTAAGCATTTTCAACATGGTCTCTCCCAGACCTTCAGCAATCTTCAGGGCTATATTTCCTACAAAGCCGTCGCACACTACCACATCAGCCTCACCTTCAAATACATCTTTACCCTCAATATTACCGATAAAATTCATATTGGCGTTCTTTAACAGCTTGAATGACTCTTTAGTCAGCTCATTCCCCTTTGCATCTTCTTCGCCGATTCCAAGCAGGCCGATCTTTGGATTGTCGATGTTAAAAATAAATCTTGCATATGCTTTCCCCATGACTGCGAACTGATGAAGATGAACCGGTTTGCAATCTACATTGGCGCCTGCATCTATCAATACAAAGTGGTCCCTGAGTGAAGGCATGACAGCGGCTATGGCAGGTCTTTCAACTCCCGGAAGCTTGCCCAGCACCAGCAGTGACGTGGCCATGACAACCCCTGAATTGCCGGCGCTTACCATAGCGTCCGCATGTCCGTCCTTTACGAGGTCAATGGCCACCTTGATAGATGAATCTTTTTTCCGTCTTATAGCGGTAAGAGGAGATTCATCCATCTCAACAACCTGGGAAGCGTGTCTGACAGTAACCTGGGAACCGGAATATTTCTTCTTCTCAATTTCTGTTTTTATTGCAGGTTCATCGCCAACAAGTACCACAGATATACCATTATTTTCAGCAAGCGCATCTATAGCTCCCTCAACCGTAGCTGCAGGCGCATAGTCACCACCCATTGCATCAAGAGCTATTCTCATGCAGAATCTTTTTCTATTACTTCAAGAATCTTTTTGCCGTTATAGCTTCCACAGCTCATGCATACACGATGCGGAAGTTTCGGTTCATCACATTCCGGGCAGACGGCAAGTGACGGAGAAGTGATTTTCCAGTTTGCCCGTCTCTTGTCTCTTCTGGCCCTGCTGTGTCTCGAGGTTGGATTTGCCATTTCTTACTCCTTTCTGTTCAGTAATTCCTTATATTTTTCCAGAGGGGCTAACCTCGGATCAATATGATCATCCTTACACGTACATGAATGTTCGTTTAAATCTGCTCCACATTTTGAGCATATTCCCTTACATTCATTTTTACATAACGGCTTCATCGGGACTGCAAGAAGCACCTGTTCTTTAACAAGTTCTGCTATATCTATCTCATCCCCTTCATAAAAACCAACGCCCATCTCATCATCATATAATTCCTGATCTCGTTCAGTATCAGTATCACCAAGAGGGGTATACTCTTCCCTGAATTCCAGATCAACCGGACAGGGAAAATCATTCAGACAACGGCTGCACTGTAATGAAACCGTCGTCTTTGCAGATCCCTGCACAAGGATCTTTGTTCCAAATCTTAACAACTTGATCCGGACAAATACGTTATCCGGCTTTCTATCATTATTAATAATGACCGGAAGGTCTATGTCCTGTTCCAGTCCTTCTTCAGGAATTTCAAAAATGTTTATCCGCATATCAAACACCTTAAGACCAAATCGGACTTTAAATTATAAGGAGAGTTACAGGCCGATGTCAAATGAAATAACAGTTATTCTGGTATTATTTTCAGGCTGACATCAGCAGCAGGCGCAGAATGAGTCAGTAAACCTACAGATATACAATCAACGCCTGTTTTTGCTATTGACCGGATATTGGCAAGATTTACATTTCCGGATGCTTCAATTCTGGTGGAAGCACTTCTCTTTCTTATTAAGTTGACTGCCTTCCTCATTCTGTCCAGCGGCATGTTATCAAGCATGATAGTATCTACTCCGGCATAAAGGGCCTGTCTGACCTCGGAAAGTGTTCCTGTCTCCACTTCTATTTTTTTCCCTTTGCCCTTTCCCTGTCCGGCAAGCCTGACCGCATATTCTATCCCGCCTGATGCCTTGATATGATTGTCTTTAATCAAAATCGCATCATAAAGTCCGAAGCGATGATTGTGACCTCCGCCTATTTTTACAGCATATTTGTCCAGATATCTCAGTCCAGGGGCGGTCTTTCTTGTATCCAGAATTTTTACACCGCTGCCCCTGATCCTGTGTACAAAGGAACTGGTCAGGGTTGCTATTCCGCTGAGTCTCTGCAATATGTTGAGCGCAACCCTCTCTGCCATTAAAATACTCCGGGTCTTACCCCTGATCTCAGCTAATACTTTACCCTTTTTAACATTCTCACCGTCTCTGGATTTCAATCTGAATTTTAAACTGCTGTCCACCAGAAAAAAAGTCCTCTTAGCAAATGGAAGTCCGGCCACAGTAAAATTACCTTTTGAAATAAACATGCCGGTTGATACATGACCGGCCGGAACTGTTGCTGACGATGTAATGTCGCCAATACCTATGTCTTCTTTAAGTGCGTTCCTGATAAGGTTGTCTACCTCACGAGGAAATCTGGACAGGATAATTCGAGGCATATTCAATATTACTCGGATTCTTCAAGTTCTTTCAGCTTTTCAATATTACCCTTGATAGCAAGTATTTTATTCTGATAATCTTCATGCTTGACCCTGCATTCCTCAATAACTGCTTCAGGTGCTTTATTCATAAAATCCAGGTTGGCAAGTTTCTTCTTTAAAAATGTAAGGTCTTTTTCTGTTTTGCTGAATTCCTTGTTCAGCCTGGTGATCTCTGCATCAACATCAATAATCCCTTTTAAAGGAACATATATCTCCATTGATGGTTTGATGGATGATGCTGAATTCTTCGGTGCATCAATCTCATTCCCTGATACAATCTCAGCTGTCCTGGCAAGTTTGGTGATAAAGGACATATTCTCATTCAGAACTTCCTGAGCTTCGTTCATCGACCTGATATAGACTTTCAGCTCAAGGGAAGGTGAAATATTCAGCTCGCCCCTTATACTTCTGATGCCTGTTACCGCATCCATGATAACGGCCATCTTTTCCTCAGACTTCATATCGTAAAGTGATTCATTATAAACCGGATATTCCCTTATGCAGATACTGTCAACTTCTGCGCGTGCAGGCAGCTGCTGCCATATCTCCTCAGTTATAAAGGGCATGAACGGATGCATTAAGGCAAGGGCTGATTCAAAGACATTAACCAGTGTGCTTATTGCAGCACTCTTTGACGTTTCATTGTCTCCGCCAAGGTCCGGCTTTATCATTTCAACATACCAGTCACATAATTCGTGCCATACAAACTGGTAAAGCAGACTGGCAGCATCATTAAACCGGTACTCATCCAGGGCATGATTGACGTCCCTGCTCACCCCGGACAGACGGCTTAAAATCCATCTGTCTGCCAGAGAAAGGGATGCCCCTGAATTAAGCACGTCAAGTCCTGACATGATTTTTGTCTCTTCATCCATATTCATCGAGATAAACCTGGCAACGTTCCATATCTTGTTAAGAAAATGCCTGTACCCCTCCACTCTCTCTTCAGAGAACTTGATGTCCCTGCCCTGAGCTGCATAGGCTGCAAGAGTGAACCGGACAGCATCTGTGCCGAACTTCTCAGTCATCTCAAGCGGGTCTATAACATTGCCCTTTGATTTGCTCATCTTCTGTCCTTCGGCATCTCTGATAAGAGCGTGAATATAAACATGATCAAAAGGCTGCTCCCCCCTGAACTTCAGCCCCATCATAATCATCCTTGCGACCCAGAAAAACAGAATGTCAAAACCCGTAATTAACACACTTGTCGGGTAAAATGTCTTTAGATCATCTGTTTCATCAGGCCATCCAAGGGTTGAGAAGGGCCAGAGTGCTGATGAAAACCAGGTGTCAAGCACGTCCTCGTCCTGCACTAAATCAGTGCTGCCGCACTTGCATGTATCAGGTGTGTCTCTTGATACAATAATTTCTTCGCAGCTGTCACAGTACCACACAGGAATCCTGTGGCCCCACCATATCTGGCGCGAGATGCACCAGTCCCTGATGTTATTCATCCAGTCAAAGTAGCTGTTCTCCCAGCCTTCAGGGATTATTTTTACCCGGCCGTCCTTAACAGCTTTAATCGCCTCATCGGCAAGCGGTTTGATCTTTACAAACCACTGTTTGGAGAGATATGGCTCGACTACCGTTTTACACCTGTAACAGTGGCCGATTGCATGGTCATGGTCTTTGGTTGATTCAAGATGACCGATCTGTTCCAGGTCCAGAAGCACATTTTTTCTGCATTCAAAACGGTCCTGTCCTTTATAGGGGCCTGCCTCTTCAGACATTGTTCCATCACCGGTCATTATATTTATGAAGGGCAGATTATGGCGTTTGCCCATTTCAAAATCATTGGGATCATGCGCAGGAGTTACCTTTACAGCGCCAGTGCCAAACGTGGAATCAACAAACTCATCAGCAATAACAGGAATCACCCTGTCAATGACCGGCAGCCTTACCTTCTTACCGATGAGATGGGTATATCTGCTGTCTTCAGGATGTACCGCAACCGCTGTATCACCAAGGTAGGTTTCGGGCCTGGTTGTCGCAACAGTGAGACCGCCCTCTTCATCTATAAAATCATACCTTATATTCCATAGCTTTCCCTGCTTATCTTCATGTTCTACCTCAAGGTCTGACAATGCTGTATGGCACCGTGGGCACCAGTTTATTAAATACTCACCTCTGTATATAAGACCTTCTTCATACAGCCTTACAAAAACTTCACGAACAGCCCGTGACAGTCCATCATCAAGCGTAAACCGCTCCCTGCTCCAGTCACAGGAAGCGCCAAGTACTTTAAGCTGATTATTAATGGTCCCGCCGTAGAGTTTCTTCCACTCCCATACTTTTTCAATAAATGCCTCCCTGCCCAGTGCATGTCTGTCCGTGCCTTTTTCTTTAAGGTCCTTTTCAACCACGTTCTGTGTTGCTATCCCGGCATGATCGGTCCCGGGCATCCAGAGGGTGTTAAACCCTGACATCCTTTTCCACCTGATCATTATGTCCTGAAGGGTATTATCAAGGGCATGCCCGATATGAAGTGAGCCGGTAACATTCGGCGGTGGTATAACGATGCAGAAAGGGGGTTTGTCACTTGTTGATTCAGCCCTGAAGTAGTCTTTTTCTATCCAGAAGTCATACCATTTTTTTTCAATATCTTTGGGGTCATATCTCTTGTCGAGCATTAAATCGTTTATCTCCTTACTAGTTGCCGCTATTCAATTTTAAAAGCCAATGATAATTTTGACATTTTATAGTCTCTTATTTCAATGTTAATGCAGGACAGCATAACGTTTTATGATCATCACGTAAGGGTAATTCATGAATTACCCCTACTACATTAACTACCCCTGCGCTGAAAATACACCATGTAAGGATAAATTACATAATACCTGTTAGAATACTCACCATGAAAAATATCGTGGGATATATTCAAATATGAAAATTGCCTTAATTATTCCGTCAACCAGCACTGATAATGCGAGGAGCTTTTATGATAATAAGTTCTACTCTAAATTTCTTTTTTCAAATAAATACATGTCATATCTCCTGTCAATTCCTACACTTACCGCCCTGACACCATCAAAACATGAACTAAGAGTGTTTGATGAAAATATTACCAGTATAGATTATGAGTGGCAGGCAGACCTTGCAGGTATCAGTGTAAGAACAATGATTGCTGACAGGGCATATGAAATTTCTGATACATTCCGTCGTAAGGGAGTAAAAACTGTTCTGGGCGGGATTCATCCCTCCATGTGCACTGATGAAGCACTTGATCATTGTGACTCTGTAGTAATAGGTGAAGCTGAGCAGGTATGGCACAGACTTCTTGATGATGCTGAAAATAACCGTTTACAGAGAATATATAAAGCTGAGAGCCTTACAGACCTTTCTCAATCCCCTGTTGCGGACAGAAGGGCCATATCAAAGGAACAATACCTTACTGATATGGTTCAGACCACAAAAGGCTGTCCCTTTCACTGTGAGTTCTGCTCGGTCCATGCCTATGACGGACAAAAAATAAGGAGCAAAACGGTTGATCAGGTAGTCAATGAGATCAAAAACATTACCTCGTCATCCGTTAGATTTGAAAAAAAGCACGTAATATTTTTTGCTGATGACAATATTATTGCCAATAAAAAATTTGCCAGGGAACTGTTCGCTGCAATCAAACCTTTAAATATAAACTGGATGTGCCAGGCATCGATCAATATATCACAGGATGATGATCTGCTGAAATTAATGAGAGAAAGCGGATGCGGTGCTGTCTTTATAGGATTTGAGTCTATTTCGCAGGAGAATCTTTCCAGCATGGACAAGGGGATTAATAAAAAATTTAACTATATTGAGGCGATCAATAAAATTCAATCCCATGGCATAATTATTCATAGTTCCTTTATAGTGGGATACGATTTTGACTCTGAGAAGTCCTTTGAAGAGTTATCAGAATTTATAAGTGAATCCAAACTCCTTATGCCGTTAATCAATATATTGACCCCTTTCCCGGGCACGAAGCTTTTCAAACGTCTTTCTGATGAAGGAAAGATACTCCATACGGACTGGAGCCGGAAGAACTTTTTGCCGGCTACCGAAAGATAGTGAGAGAAGCCTATTCCTTCAGGTCAATTTTCAATAAGCTTAAGCATTACTGGGATATCGATTTCTGGAACCGCTCAAATAATCTTGATCCGGTTAAATTCAAATACCGTCTTTTATTTGCCATAAGACTTTGCACTCTTCTTATATCAACTGATATTGATCGCTCAAAATTCATTATAAAAATCCTGCCATATGTTTTTAACAAACGGGTCAGGGTATCAACCATCCTGGCTTTGATGGCTTATAATGATTTCGCTTATTCTCTTTAATTTATAAATACAACAGTACTTTTTTAAAGAAAAAGTAAAGAATGTATCCGTCATTCCCGCGGTTCTTTGAGCGGGAATCCAGGAAACCTGCATAACAAGGGATTCCCGCTTTAAAACTGCGGGAATGACATCAGGGGAAACAGGCTCAGGGATAAAAAACATTACTCGATTTTACTGAGGAAATCAAAAAAAGCTTTACGTAGCACTTGCAAGAAAAGGGAGAAGAACCTCATTTATTAACGCACTATTTCAGCCTGTGCGTCCGGGATATGTCGTCGGGTCCTGTTATGCATACATCCAGATCTTTGAGAATGCCGTCGGTAATTCTGTAAATCCATCCATGGACAGACAGGTCCTGGCCCGCAGCCCATGCCTTTTGAACAATTCCAATATGGCTTACATTTGCGACCTGTTCGATGACATTCAACTCGCAGAGAAGATCAAATCTTTCACGTTCATTTTTTATGGTATCCAGTTTACCTTCATGGTGGAGATAGATATCCTTGATGTATCTGAGCCAGTTATCGATTAATCCGCGTGCTTCATTATCCATGGCTGCCTTAACCCCTCCGCATCCATAATGGCCGCATACAATAATATGTTTTACTTTTAATACTTCAACGGCGTATTGAATGACTGACAGACAATTCATGTCTGTATGAATGACCAGATTGGCAATATTCCGGTGAACAAATATTTCACCCGGCATCATGCCGACAATTTCATTTGCCGGCACACGGCTGTCAGAGCAGCCTATCCATAAATATTCAGGTGTCTGCTGTCTTGAAAGGTTGGCAAAAAAGTCGGGATCTTTGTCCTTTATCTTCTCTGCCCATTTCCTGTTATTTTCAAATAGATTCTTCAGGAGCTGCATATCCGGAATGTACATATCAAAGTATCTAAAACTGTTTTGCAGATAATATATCAAACATGGTCAAAAAAAGGTCATGCAGGCCCTGATTATTTATTTGCTTAATTTTTTTAAACTCTTTATATGACAACTGCTGCGTCATGACAATCCATGCCAAAATGACAAATATATTATTATTTACTGCTCATACTATTTACATAAAACGTTTTAATTTCCTGATATTAAAAGAAATATAAGAATAGCATGAATATTGCTAAATTACAGACAGCATTCTTTGAATGAAAGGAGAAATGAAATGTCCATAGCAGTTAACATTTTGAAATATTTTTTTTCAGTATTGCTGCTCTGCCTGATTGTTGCTCTCGGATACTTTATGATTACCGGCAATTAATAGTTGTATATTCTTTTCCTGCTGCTGCTCTTATTCCTTCTTGATGCAAGATGAAAATATGATCCTCACACCATCGTCAGTAATTCGGGGGAAATTGCCGTGATAATGATATTTCTGCTAAAATTTATAACAGTTTTCCTTTCATGTCTCCCCCTTTGGAAAAGGGGGATTAAGGGGGATTTTATAAATAATTTCTTTCAAAAATCTCCCCAGACCCCTCTTTGCCAAAGAGGGGAAGACAGATTGAGTTATCATTAATAAAATAATATGTTGTAGCCCCTTTTTTTAAACAGGGAGTCAGTTATTTCAAATAGTTGTTTCGCCAATCTGATTTGCAGGAAGGGTATTTCTTTGTACCTTTCAGTTGCCGGATAAGGAATACATTCTCAAAATGAAAAAAAATAATACAGGATATCAGGACAATGCCTGTTCATCTCAGAATAGCACTGCTGAAAAGGCCCACAAAAGAGTCCTGCTTTTTGTGCCGCAGGGATTTGAAGACCTTGAGGTTGCAACGTTCACTGACATTATCGGCTGGACCAGGGTATTAAAGGAAGTTAAATCTGTTGATCTGGTCATCACTGCATTCAGAAGAAACGTCAGGTCCAAACATAATCTCATAATTAATGCTCACATGTTGTTTGACGATGTAAAAGCAGAAGGTTATGATGCTCTCATTATTCCCGGCGGATTTAACGACAGCGGATATGAAGAAGTGTATGATGAAAGAGTACTTGATCTCATTAAAGAGATTCATGCGAACGGGGGTATCATAACAGCCATGTGCGTCGGCTCTCTTCCTGTTGCAAAAGCCGGCATATTGAAGGATAAAGAGGCCACGACCTATTCATTAAGCAGGCGGCATGATAATCTGCAGACACTGCGCGATTACGGTGCCATTACAACAGGCGACAGAATAGTGGTTTCAGACAGAATAATTACAAACAGAGGTCCTGATACCTCCATAGACGTTGCATTCAGGCTTGTTGAGATGTTGAATGGAGAAGAGGATATGAAGCGGATTAAAAAGGCCATGATGTTTGAGTGAGTTTTTTAAATAAATCCGATACTGTTTCTCCGTCTATTTATCACGGATAAACAGGCTGTTGAAAAACTCGTTGTTATCAATAATTATGTCATACCCGCGAAGGCGGGTATCCAGTAAGACTTTTTCAACAACCTGTTTATCTGTGATACTTTTTGATGCTTCAGAACAGAAACTCTCACAGGTAAAGATACGACCCCACACACTATGTCTATTTTTTATGTATCGTCCTCTAAATGCCTTTATAAAGCCAATCAATTCACCATCATTTTCAGCAATAAAAATAGTACCATTATTGTTGGATAAAATGTCTTTAATTTCTCCTGCTTGCTCCCTGATGGTCGTATCCCTTTCATCTGGTCCTTGAAGCATAAATGGCGATTCTTTTTCCATTCTCTTGCGAAGCAACAAAAAATATTCTGCATCATTTTCTTTGATTTCTCTTATTACCATCCAACTTTTGTTAAGCAACACTATTTATTATTCATCTGAACAGCAATTATTCCGGGTTTAGGATGTTTATATCCTGGAATTTTAATTTCAAGCATGAAATCAATCGCATCATCTCCATCAATCCATGTGTTGTTGTCATAGCTTATCCAGCGCTGGTATGCGTAAATATCCTTTTTTAGTATCACTTCAAGTGTATCTTCTGCCTCCTGTGCAAAAACAGTGCCCTTTATAGATACAGATGTCAAAATTGGCTTACCAGCAGGAAAATGTAGTATATAATCTTTCCCCACCGGAATTTGATCACCGTACGTTATGATTGGAAGAGATGCTAGTGTCTCGTTGGTTGGTTTTTGTAAGGTAGCGCAACCAGAAGAAGTAATGATTAGCGCTACACCAAGAAAAAGTAAAAAGTACTTATGATTCATAGGTTTCTCCTTTCTATTTTGTTGCCTAACGCTAAATTGTCCGATGCAAGCTCTTGAGGATAATAACACGCATACTGCCAATTTGAATAAGAAAAATATCGTATGCTAAACCGTTACCGCTGGCTTGCATTCGAGACCAATGACATGTTAG
>CALZMZ010000077.1 GCA_945788685.1 Thermodesulfovibrionia bacterium
GTGAGGAGGGCAGGGCAGGTGAGGGCATGGGTCTCAATTATGTATGGATGTGATAATTACTGTACGTATTGCGTGGTCCCTTATACCCGAGGAAGAGAAAGAAGCAGGCCAATTCACGACATAAAGACTGAGCTGATACATCTGGCAGCAGCGGGGTTTAAAGAGGTAACACTGCTGGGGCAGAACGTGAATTCTTATGGGAAAAGCCTTTCTGAAAATGTTGATTTCCCTGATTTACTTAAAGTATTACATGAAGTTAATGGGATAGAGAGAATACGCTTTGTAACGTCCCATCCAAAGGACCTGTCGGAGCATCTGATACAAACAATAAAAGAGCTGCCCAAAGTATGCAATCACATTCATTTGCCCTTACAGGCCGGATCAGATAAAGTCCTGTCCTTGATGAACCGGCGATATACATGCAGTGAATATAAGGAAAAGGTAGGTATGTTAAAAGAGGCCATACCGGATATAGCGATAACATCTGATATTATTGCAGGCTTTCCCGGGGAGGGTGACGCTGATTTTAATATGACATTACATACAATGGATGAGATTAAGTATGACGGCATATTTGCATTTAAATATTCTGAAAGACCCGGCACCAAAGCACTTGATCTGCCTGATCATGTGGATGAAAGTATCAAATCTGAAAGACTTGAAAAAGTTCTTAAGCTTCAGGAAGAAATTACATTTAACATTAATAAAAAACTGGAGGGTGACGTAGTTGAAGTACTGATTGAAGGGCAGAGTGAATCTGATAAAAACAAACTGACCGGGAGAACAGGGAATAATAAAATAGTCAATTTTTATGGAGATGCAGGGGACATCGGTAAGCTTGTCAATATTAAAATAGTAAAAGCCAGACAGCATTCGTTATATGGAGAAAAGAAATAGATTGCAGATTTCAGATTCCAAATTTCAAATTAATCTGCAATATGTAATACGTAATCTGAAATGAAAGTCTCTATCCAGACACTGGGCTGTAAAGTCAATCAATCAGAAAGTGCCTCAATTGAAGGTGAGCTTCTTAAGAATAATTATGAAATTGTTACATCTGTTGATAACGCTGATATCTGCATAATCAATACGTGCACGGTTACTGCAAAAAGTGATTATCAATCAAGACAGCTCATAAGAAAATCTGCCAGATCCGGTGCAAAGGTAATAGTAACAGGCTGCTATGCTCAGTTAAGGCCTGATGATCTTGCAGATATTGAGGGCGTCTCTAAAGTTATCGGTAATTCGGATAAACAGGAAATAGCTGACAGTATTGCTGATTTAAACGGGAATGGAGAAAAAACCACTCTAAAAGTTACCGGACCTGGTTTACCTCTGGCAAAACAGTATTATCATTCAACCCGCTCCAGGGCCTTTCTTAAAATTCAGGATGGATGCAACAGGTCCTGCACGTATTGTTCAGTCAGATTAGCAAGAGGGAAAAGCCGCAGTCTGAGCATTGATGATATCTTATCCAGTGCATCTGATATGGAAATGGCCGGATACAGGGAGATTGTCTTGACTGGTGTACATATCGGCAGTTATGGACTGGATTTAAGACCTGCAAGGTCACTTACCGGGATAGTGAATAAATTATCCAGGTTATTTCCTGAAGTCAGATTCAGACTCAGCTCTCTGGCGCCGGGAGAAATAAATCCCGCCCTGCTGGCATTGCTGGAAAGAGATAATATTTGCTCTCATCTGCATATTCCTATGCAAAGCGGTTCAGATAATATACTGAAAGCAATGAACAGGGGATATGACACTTCAACATACCAACAGGTTATCAACAGGATAATAAAAAAATATCCTGACATATCAATCGGCACAGATATTATTGTTGGATTTCCCGGAGAAACAGATGAAGACTTCATGAATACGATGAAATTCGTAGATATAATGCCTTTCAGTTATTTACATGTATTTCCGTACTCAAGAAGACCTGATACACAAGCATTCTCAATGGAAAAGCAGGTTAATGCTGATATAAAAAAGGAACGGGTAAAAATGCTCATAGAATCGGGTAAGATTAAGAAATATACTTATCTTGAAAGACATCTTGAATCAACCCTTAATGTAATAGTTGAGACAAAATCCAGATCTCATGGATTTTACAGCGCAATTTCTGATAATTATATTAAACTTCTGGTGAGCGGGGACAGAATCATGACCGGTAACAGGCTTGATGTAAGGGTCATATCATCGACTGGTTCTTACCTGACTGCACAAGCCCTCAAATAATATAAATAATAACTAACTTATTGAATTATAACTGTTTTTAAACTGCCTAAAAGTTGGGCAATCCTTGCATACCCTATAAGTGAAGCATCTCTGAGAGGTAAGAGCAGACTGTTTTAACATATTCTTAACAAAACTTTGACGACTCGAATGTCTGATAAGATATATTATGTTAAATTAGCCTTTATGAACTTTCTGATCTCATCTTTTCGCCTCAGGTTCCCCAGAAACATCTGCCTGTACATCTCCTCCTTAATCACCCCTATTTTTCGTCCTGGAGCTAAATTCCCTATCTTCTGTATATCGTTCCCGCTTACGCCATTTCTCCTGTTTAATATTTTATTCAGCTTATCAGCACTAACAAGATAATCCAGATTCTTCTTCTTTTTAACAAATGATAGCAATAATGCCGCTACATCAGCGTTCTCTTCAGACAATCTTAGGATGTTATATAGTTTATTCTGTGTCAACCTGCCCCTGGACATTCTCAATGCTGAATGAATTATGTTAATTCTTCTCAATATCCTGCTACTCAATGTTAAATTGCATAAAATGTCTTGTCTGGTGTTTTCTGTATAAGACAGCAATTTAAGCTTAATACGCAGTATCTTATTTATTTTTTTTGTGGCAACACTAAGAATAAATTTGTCAAAGCCTCTGACAGCATTGATATTATCAATAATATTTCTTTTAGTTAAGGGTAATAGTTCATGTAACACATTATGTTTTAGCATGGAATATAGCAATTCAGTCACTTTATGTATGTTCAGCAGCTTAATCAGCTCTTCTGTTATTCTTTCAGAAGCAACAGAGTTAAGATGTTTTGAATGCTTTTTTATTGATAAGAGAGTATTCTTTTCTATATTGAAATTTAACTGGGCTGCAATTCTGAATGCCCTGATACACCTTAAAGGGTCATCTGCCAGGCTGTTATCATGAATATGACGCACCGTGTTTTTCCTGATATCATCAATTCCGTGTAATGGGTCAACAATACCTTCTTTCAGCGACCACGCGATTGCATTAATGGTAAAATCCCTTTTATAAAGATCTGATATTATATTTTCATCCAATTCAGTAAAATCAATAAAGTTATTATCCCATGTCACAACTCTGTAGACATTGTATCTGTTAATATCAATTACCTTTCCCTTAAACTTCCTGGCGGTTTTCAGAGCAAGATCTTTTACATTACTTCCAACATAGTCACGGTCTTTGAAAGATCTCCGTAATATGATATCACGCATATAACCTCCTGCAAGGTAACACTGATAATTGGATTTATTAAGAACCCAACTGTTAACCTGATCTGACAGTATTGCTTTACGTACCTTCATGATTAATAGATTTTAATTAAGATATATTATTAAAACAATGCAATATTGTGGTGTCCGAATAATTCTATCTCATAAGGAGTGACAACTTACAGAATTTATGAATTTATTTTAGCAGATACCAATGAATGACATGCTAGAGATATTGAGTGAATTCATGAATGAACAATAAGCAGATAAAAATATGCAGATGATTTTAAGCTCAGTTATCTGAATAAGCCAGTATAAAAACACAATCAGAATGATAATCACAGCTTCTGAATTGCATGGCTTCGTCTACATAATCTGACTCTAGTGGAAAATTATGCATATAAATCTCGCCGTTATCCATATTTTCCTGTATGATTACTTTATATTCCATTACCCCTTTATATCGTCACATGAGCACAAAAACTTTAATTCAAGGGGAAGGGGAATGCTAAAGATATGAACTGAGTCAAAAAAGGCGGGTTAATTTGATTGTTAACTTCTCAGTTCAGCATTGAGACTATCTTCCAGTTTCTTAACTATTCGGGAATAGACCTTATCAACTTCATTATCTGTAAGAGTTTTTTCAATGGATCGGAAACGGATCGAAAAGGCAAGGCTCTTTTTATCAGCAGGTATGGATTTACCTTTATAAATATCAAAGAGCTTTATTTCTTCAATAATATAGGATGTGACATCCTGTATTGCTTCCCTGACTGAAGCTACTGTCACATTATCATGAACCAGCATGGACACATCTCTTTCCACATAGGGATATTTTTGCAGAGATACAAAAGTTGTTTTTGACGGGATATTGTTCAGTAATGTATGCACATCATGTATCTCTGCAACAGTTATATCACCTGAAATATCAAATGCCTCTTCAACTCCAGGATGTAATACGCCTATGGTCCCTATTTTAATATCACCAATCATTATTGAGCATGATTTGCCGGGATGGAGATAAGGTTCTTCAATATTGCCTGCGTGTACAAAACGCATATTCCTGATATTCAGATTGGACAGCACATTTTCAACAGCACCCTTGAGATCATAATAACCGTCATGCCCGCTTTCCCAGAGGGCATTGGATTTGTCCTTGTGATAAATTGCAGCCGCCTGCAGGACCTCCTCTGGCAGTCTTTCGTTTGACGGGAGAAAAACTTTTGATATTTCAAAGAAGCGCAGTTCCCTTTCTCCGCGGCTCAGGTTTAAATTAAGGTTAGCCAACAGGGCTGGAACAAGGGTCGTTCTCATTGCAGACTCTTCCTGTCTCAGCGGATTGCTAACATAAAGAAGATTTCTCCTCCGGTCATCGTCTGCAAGCGCCAGTTTGTCAATCACTTCTGGATTTATAAAACTGTAATTAATGACTTCTGAATAGCCTGATCCGGTAAAAGATAATTTTAAAGACTTAACGAGGTTTTGTGTTTTATGTTCTAATGCAGGGCTCATCTGCATGACAGGCAAAGTTGAAGGGATGTTGTCATATCCGTACAGTCTGGCTATCTCCTCTACTATATCTTCTGCCCTTTCCACATCATTCCTGAAACTCGGCGGCGTTACATTTATGGTGTCCCCTTCCCTGCTCACATTAAAACCCAGATTGCTCAATGTTTCTTCAATATATGACGGTTCCATATCAACGCCGATCAACGAGTTTATCCTTTCAAGTGAAACTGCTATTGATCTGGACTTATATTTTACAGGGTACACATCTGTAATTCCGGATATCCTGCCACCTGCGAGTTCAGCTATCAAAGCAGCTGCCCTGTCCAGCGCGAGTTTCACGGTCTCAATATCCACCCCTCTTTCAAATCTGTAAGAAGACTCTGTAGACAGGCCTAGAGACTTGGATGTACTTCTGACAGACGCTGGTTTAAAATACGCGCTCTCAAGCAGGATATTGACGGATGACTCAGAAACTTCTGTGTTCAGACCTCCCATTATACCGGCCAGTGCAACAGGTTTTTCACCATCCCATATCATTAACATCTCTTTTCCAAGGGGCCTTTCTTCGTTATCCAGCGTGGTAAACTTCTTTATATCTCCAGCCTGCTTTACTATGATCTTTTGACCTGCAAGATCATCAAGGTCAAATGCATGCAGGGGCTGTCCAAGCTCAAGAAGCACATAATTTGTAATGTCTACAATATTTGAAGTCGGTCTTATACCGCATGCCTCCAGGCGTTTTACCAGCCAGTCAGGAGATGGTCCGGGTTTTACTTCTGAGATAATCCTTGAACAATAGCGGTAACATAAATCAGGCGAATCAATTGTAATATCAGGTCCGGCTCCATCATCATTTGTTAAACCTGTTGTCACATCCTTAAGCGGAAGACCAAGTATCGTTGAAATTTCACGTGCAATTCCCCTGATGCTGAGACAGTCCGGTCTGTTAGGGGTGATACCTATATCAAATACAGTATCCCCTTCAATCGATTCAATCTCCTCAACTTCAGAACCTGCCATGGTAATGGCATGCGCCAGATCTTCAGGTGACTGATCAAAATCAACGAACTCTTTAAGCCAGTTGTAAGATACTTTCATAGTTAAAATAGCCGTCAGCGATCAGCTATCAGCTTTCATCCCAGACTTACGCTGAAAGCTGATAGCTGACGGCTGAAAGCCTTATATTAAAATTGCTCCAGAAATCTTTTATCATTTTCAGGGAATAGACGGACATCATCAATACTGTACTTAAGCATTGCAACCCTCTCTATGCCCATGCCAAAGGCAAAACCGGTGTATTGTTCAGGGTCGTATCCTGCTTTTTCATACACTTTCGGATTGATCATGCCTGCACCAAGAATCTCTATCCATCCTGTTGTACTGCAGACATTACACCCCTTTCCCTTGCACATCACACAGGATATATCAATTTCAGCACTTGGCTCGGTAAAAGGAAAGAAACTTGGCCTGAGCCTTACCTTTGTATCCGGTCCAAACACCCGGTGTATAAAAAGCTCAAGCACTCCCTTAAGGTCGCTCATGCGAACATGTTTGTCCACCATAAAGCCCTCTAACTGATGAAACATGGGTATATGGCTGACGTCAGCATCACACCTGTAAACCTTTCCCGGTGCAATAACTCTCAATGGGGGATCGTTCTTCTCCATAACACGTACCTGAACAGATGACGTGTGGGTCCTCAGTACAATGTCATGACTTATATAAAAAGTGTCCTGCATGTCCCTGGCAGGATGATCCTCGGGCATGTTCAATGCCTCGAAATTATAAAAATCAAGTTCAACCTCAGGTCCTTCTTCTACTGAAAAGCCAAGCGAAGTAAATATACCTGTAACCTCATCCAGGACCTGCGTTACAGGGTGGAGACGCCCGTATCGAGTATAACATCCGGGCACAGTTACATCGATCTGTTCTGTTTTAAGCTTATTATTAATATCAGAAGCCTTGAGTCCCTCTTCCTGCTGAGAGATAAGGTCTTCCAGGGATTTCTTGATTTTATTCAGGGTGCTTCCAAATGAGGGTCTGTCTTCTCTGGCAATGGTTTTCAGGGTCTTCAGCTGTTCCGTTAAAATCCCCTTTTTGCCCAGATACTTTACTTTGAGATCTTGTACATCTTTGAGAGTGCTGGCTTTACTGATTTCCTCCCGGGCTTTGTCCCCTATGGAGTGGATATCATTCTGCATTCCCTTTTTTAACCATATCTACCAGGTTTGTGAATGCCTTGGGATCATTGTATGCCATATCTGCCAGTGCCTTTCTGTTCAGCTGTACATTCATTCCTTTAAGCTTGTTCATGAACTGGCTGTATGACATTCCAAGTGCCCGAACAGCCGCATTAATCCTGATTATCCATAGCGATCTGAATTCTCTTTTCTTTACCCTTCTGTCTCTATAAGCGTTTAATAATGCCCGGTCAACTGCCTGGGCCGCAACTTTATACAGACGGCTTCTTGCTCCGTAAAATCCTTTTGCCATTTTAAGGACTTTTTTTCTTCTTCTGCGGGTCTTATACCCGCCTCGTGTTCTTGGCATTTATCTTTACCTCCTGATTTTTCTTATCTATCAAACAAGCACTAATTATACAGTAACCATAAAATTCTAACTAATCTGCACAGTGCATCCTGACTTTGTTAAAAATTCGAACCTGCAAATCTGTATTAATTAAATTTGAAATTTAGTTGGGAAGCATTTTTCTGACGGCATCTATATTTGTCTTGTCAATCAGTCCGCATTTTCTCAGCTGCTTGGTCCGCTTGGAAGACTTATGCGTAAGAAGATGACCCATATAAGCCTTGCTTCTCTTGAATTTTCCAGAGGCGGTCTTTTTGAATCGCTTGGCTGCACCTCTATGTGTTTTCAACTTCGGCATTACGCTCTCCTTTTTGGTAAATAAAGTAACATTAAATTATATGGAATTAATCAAAAAATAACAAGTGTTAGGCCTGAATTATGATAGCTTAAATTAGTGATTGTCCATATATTTAAACATTGAACGGTCATTCCCGCAGTCTGTTGAGCGGGAATCCAGTGCTTTTAGTGCTTTCTGGATGCCCGATTAAAGACCTCGGGCATGACAAAAACAAAAACAGAAATTTTATTGACAGATTAAAATTATTCAAGAAAAAGACTGCCATTGCCCGGGCAGCTAGTTAATTGATTGTATGGAAACAGAATTAAATAAGGAAAAAACAGGCGTGACAGCTTACTTTGGGGCCAATACCATAATCATGCGATAGCCTTCCATTTTGGCCATCTGCTCCACATTGGCAAGCTCTGAACCTTTTTCCCAAGCTCTTTGTGCACAATCTCTCTTCCGCGGAACTGCATTGATACCTTTACCTTGTCCCCATGTTCAAGAAATTTACGGGTATTTCTCATCTTAAATGCATAGTCATGTTCGCTTATTCTGGGCCTGACCTTTATCTCCTTGACAGTATATGTCTTATGTTTTGATCCATGCTTCTTGGCCTGCTGGTAGCGGTACTTACCATAATCCAGGATTTTACAAACAGGTGGTTTGGCATCAGGAGCCACTTCAACAAGATCAAGGTCACTCTCTGCTGCAATCTTTCGTGCACTGTGAATATCCATAACACCAAGCTGCCCACCTTCACTATCAATCACTCTTACTTCTTTTGCTCTAATCCACTTATTTACTCTTAATCCTTTACTTATAACTACCTCCTGTTTGAAATCTCATCCTGAAGAAATGATATAAGACTATCAATTGTCATCTCCCCGGTGTTTTCACCATTTCTTTTTCTTATATTAACGGTATTACCGGAAATTTCTTTATCACCTATTATACACATATAGGGAGTTTTTGAAATAGTAGCACGCCGTATTTTATAACCGATTTTTTCATTGTCTTCATCTATTTCCACCCTGATACCTTCCCTTAGCAGAGAGTTCACAAGCTCCCTGCAGTATTCAGCATGTCGTTCCGCAATCGGAAGAATGGAAATCTGTACCGGTGACAGCCAGAGAGGGAATACACCTGCGTGATGCTCAATCAATACCCCGAAAAACCTTTCAAGAGATCCCATTAATGCCCGGTGGATCATAATAGGCCTGTGCTCTTTGCTGTCTGCTCCCCTGTAATTAATATCAAGCCTCTCAGGAATATTAAAGTCTACCTGAATGGTACTGCATTGCCATTGCCTTCCAAGAGAATCTCTGACTTTTATATCGATCTTCGGTCCGTAAAAAACACCTTCACCCGGGTCTTCCTCATATTTTAGCCCTTTAGCCTTTAATGCCTTGTCTAGGGCTTCAGTAGCTTTTTTCCATCCCTCTTCAGTCCCTACAAATTTATCGGGTCGTGTAGAAAGGTATATGTCGTAATTTTCAAAGCCAAAAGTCTTAAGTATGAAAAGTGTAAAATCAATGACCCTCAGCACCTCATCATCAATCTGATTTTCACTGCAGAAGATATGGGCATCATCCTGGGTAAACCCTCTTACCCTGAGAAGCCCGTGCAATACGCCTGAACGCTCATATCTGTATACCGTACCAAGTTCAGCATATCTTATTGGCAGGTCCCTGTAACTTCTCAGGTGGCTTTTGAAAATTGAAACATGGAAAGGACAGTTCATCGGTTTAATCTCATAGTCCAGTCCCTCAACTTCCATTGGTGAATACATGTTTTCTTTATAGAATTCAAGGTGTCCTGTCTTTTTCCAGAGATCAAGTTTGGCCATATGAGGTGTGTATAAAATCTGATAACCGGCCTTCTGATGTTCATCGAGCCAGAAATTTTCTATTTCTCTCCTGATGGCAGCCCCTCTCGGGTGCCAGAGTACCAGCCCTGATCCGATCTCGTCATTCAGACTGAACAGGTCAAGCTCTTTTCCAAGGCGGCGATGGTCTCTCTTCTTTACCTCTTCCAGAAAATCAAGGTGCTTTTTCAGTTCCTCTTTTGTGGGAAAGGCCGTGCCATATATGCGCTGAAGCATCTTGTTCTTCTCATCGCCGCGCCAGTATGCCCCTGCAACAGATAAAAGCTTAAAGGCCTTTACGTTATTAGTCTTTTCAAGATGAGGTCCCTGGCAGAGATCAACAAAACTGCCCTCTTCATATACTGTCACAGTGTCATCATCCAGTTCATTGATCAGCTCAACCTTATACGTCTCTCCCATATCATCAAACAGTTTTAAAGCTTCAGTCTTTGACAATTCCTTCCGTTCAAATGGTTTCTTAGATTTAATGATTTCCTTCATCTTCTTTTCGATTCTGGGAAGATCATCCTGAGTAATGGAAGTTTCACAATCAAAGTCATAATAAAAACCATCGGTTATGGAAGGTCCAATCGCAAGCTTGACTTCGGGGAATAACTCTTTAACTGCATGGGCCATTATATGAGAAGTGCTGTGACGGTAAGTCTCGAGGTACTCTTTTTCGTTGTCTGATGTCTCTAAAATGCTAAATCCTCCGTCTGTTGGCTGTCAGCAATCAGCTCTCAGCCTTCAGTGAAATAAAAATATAAGTTTTTATTAAGCTGACAGCTAATTGCTGACCGCTGAAAACTGCTTTTAATGGTAGGCACGGGCGGTTTCGAACCGCCGACCTCTTCCGTGTCAAGGAAGCGCTCTCCCCCTGAGCTACGCGCCTTGTATATTAAGCATGGTAAACAATTGAAAATGTTAAAAGATATTTCTTTTCTTTGTCAAGTTCAAAGGAATACATATATTGCCATGATGGATAATAAAAAAAGTCCCTCTGTAAAGCAGAGGGACTTCAAAATCCTTTTCTCAGATGTCAAATTAAATTTTAACTACATTGACCGCCTTAGGGCCCTTGTCGCCTTGTTCAATTTCAAAAGTAACCACTTGTAATAAAACCAAAACCCTTTGATTCGTTAAACCATTTTATTTTTCCTTCAGCCAAAACGTCTTACCTCCTTAAAATACGTACGTCTAAAATTATCAGCACTTTATCTGTTATAGACCATAAAGAGTTACATCTTCTGGTCCCGGTTGCAAAAGGATATCGCATGTAATTATGTGATATGATGGCATTAAAATGTTTAAATGTCAATAATTTTATCGTCCTGATTATTACAATTAATTATATAGTTATAGTGAAGAAAAGATGATTGCTGCAAACATTTTTTAAATGAATCTGCTACCTGATAATGAGCCCTGCATACCCTACGACATGATCATAGTCTCCACTGACTTCTCCTGATGTCATGTATTTTACAAGCATTGACTCACGGGCGCCAAGCAGACGTACTGCATATAACATGGTAGTCACAGGAATAAAACCACACATGGAAATAGCATCTTCCCGGACTGTCTTATACAGACCTTCAGGGTCCAGTGCAAGAATTTTATCTACGGCTTTTTTATCTTGTGACCTGGCATGAGCATCACTTACATAGTGACTCATGTCTGAACTGGCTATAATGGTCACAGTATAGCCCGCATTACTGACCGCATCTGCTATAGCCTTACCCAGGTCTGAACATACATGAATGGAGTCGGTCATCATAACTATAGGCACTATTTTTACAGATGATGAAAAGTGCAGTATGAACGGAAGCTGAACTTCAAGGGAATGCTCCATTGAATGAGCAAGGCTGTCTTCAGTCAGAACATCCGTACCTTTCATAACATGAGAGGCAAGAGTCTCGTCAACTGCTATTTCACCGGTAGGCAGCTGCCACCGGCCTGAGGACATGATAGAGACTGGTGCTCCTGTTCCAGTATGGTTCGGACCAAGCAGGATAAAAGTATGGGGCATTTCTATTCGTGAAAAAACAGAGCCTGCCACTTCGCCGGAGTACATAAGCCCGGCATGTGGAGATACAACTCCCATCGCATGGACCCGCGATGCTTCAGATGTTATATACTCATTAACCTGCACTGCAAGTTTGGAAGGCGATGATTGATAGAACTGACCGGCAACAGCAGGTGTGCGTTTCATTTTAGTGTCTCATCAAGCTTATTTTGTCATTTGCAATGCCAGTCATTCCAGCAGTCCTTAAGCCGGAATCCAGGATATCAATGAGCTCTGGATGCACGATTACAGACATCGGGTAAGAAAATATGAATAACGGCACGTTATACACAGCAACTAATATAATTATATCATTCGAACAAATTTGTGCAAGTTAATATTCGCCGTAATCCTGATCTGCAAGGTCCTTGAATTTCGTAAATTTTTCTATAAAAGCAAGATCAATAACTTTTGTAGGACCGTTTCTTTGTTTGGCTATGTCAAGCTCTGCGATACCTTTTTTCTGGGATTCGTGCTTTTTGTAATACTCGTCCCTGTAAAGGAAAAGGATTATATCGGCATCCTGCTCAATTGCTCCTGATTCTCTAAGGTCAGCAATCATGGGGTTCTTTTTCTCCCCTCTTAATTCACAACTCCTGTTTAGCTGACTGATTACAATGACAGGCACTGACAGGTCTTTTGCAAGGGCTTTTAGAGAACGGGATATTTCAGATATGACCTGCTCCCTTGCAATAGCAGCCCCAACCCCGCTCATCAACTGAAGATAATCAATAACTATAAGCTTGAGTCCATGTTCCGCTTTAAGTCTTCTGGCCTTGGCCCTGATGTCCAGAACATTATTAAACGAATCATCAATATATATAGGGGCTTCAGAGAGTTTGCCCGCAGCATTCACAAGTTTCCTGTAATCTTCCTTGCTGTGATATCCGGAGCGGACAGCCTTGGAATCAACTTCAGCCTCTGAGCAAAGCATCCTTAATACCAGTTGCTCCTTTGTCATTTCCAGACTGAATATGGCTATCGGGCTTTTTTCAACACAGGCTGCATATGTAATAAGGTTAAGACAGAAAGCTGTTTTTCCCATCCCCGGTCTTGCCCCCACCACTATGAGATCTCCGGGATGAAAACCGGTTGTTGCTTCATCAAGATCATGAAAACCGGTTGGCAGACCTGTGATCATTTCTTTCTTGTCAAAGAGTTTGTCAACAAGCTCTATGGTGTCTTTGACAACGTTCTTTATATGTACATATGACTGCTGCACCATTCTTTCCGTTATATTGAAAATTCTGGTTTCAGCTACATCAAGCAGCTCATGCACGTCCCGCTCAGAATCATACCCCTCTGCAACGATTTCGGTGGCGGTTGATATAAGATTTCTCAATATCGCTTTTTCCTTGACGATTTTAGAGTGATATTTTGCGTTGGCTGCCGTAGGTACAAGGCTGGCAATGCTACTGAGGTAGGATGCACCTCCCACTGCCTCAAGCTGCTCCTTTTTGCTTAACTGCTCGGTAAGTGTAATAAGGTCTATGGGCTCGTTCTTTTCATAGAGCTCAAGCATTGCGAGAAACATCTTTTTGTGGGCTTCCTTATAGAAGTCGTCGGGAGAGAGAGTTTCAATAACCTGACTGATTGCATCATTTTCCAGGAGCACGGCTCCGAGAACAGACTGCTCTGCCTCTATATTCTGGGGAGGCAGACGGTCAACTGTGGTCATAGAAGGCTTGGACCCGCCTTCTGATCCACTTTTATTGCGGACAGGCTCTAGCATCTGAAGTTACTCCTCAGTATCTTCTGAACCGGCTTTCCTGACTTCCAGCTTTACATTAGCGGTAACATCCTGATGTACCTTGACAGCCACCTCGTAAGAACCAAGACGTTTGATTGGTTCCTCAAGGATAATCCTGCGTTTGTCCACATCAATCCCATGTCTGGATATCTCTTCTGCTATATCTTTGGCTGTCACTGATCCAAAAAGCTTGTCTTCCTCACCACTCACAGCCTCTATGGAAATCGACAGTTTTGATATCTCTTCTGCAGAATCTTCAGCTGATTTCCTGATCTTCTTTGCTTTGGCAAGAATAATGTTTTTTTCATGTTCAAGCTGTTTTATATTTTTTGGATTGGCCTCTACCGCAAGATTCTTGGGGATGAGATAGTTTCTTCCATATCCATTGGATACATCTATGACAGTACCCATGTTCCCCAGGTCTTTAACATCTTCTTTTAATATAACCTTCATTTGAAAATCTCCTGTTCTGCATATATTTATTTTCGGATTTAATTCTCGAACCAGTCAGATATTGTAGCTTAACGGAGTATAAAATTTAAAGTATCGATCAATATGACCCGGCAGGTATTGTTACATAATAAGATAAAGTCATTTCTGGTAATTTTATCGTTATTTTCTGAATTGTTATAACAATCTATGTCTATTTAATTTTTGTCATGCCCGGGTTTAATATCGTGCATCCAGAGCTAGGTGAAAAAATGGATTCCGGCTTAAGGACTGCCGGAATGACATGCAAAACAGCTGTTTATTGCCGATATATCATGGAAATATCTTTCCCGGATTCATGATTCCTTTGGGATCAAATACGTTTTTAACTTCTTTCATCAGCTTTATACTGACTTCTGACAGCTCCATATCAATAAAGTCCTTTTTGGTAAGCCCGATTCCGTGTTCTCCTGATATAGTACCTTCCAGCTTAACAGTTGATTCAAATATGTCCCTCACAGCTTTTTTAGCCCTGTCATACTCTTCCTGGTTACTCTTGTCAGTCATAATGTTGACATGAATATTACCGTCACCGGCATGTCCGAAATTGGCAATTTTCAAGTTGTATCTTTCAGATATGTTTCTTAACTCGGCAAACATATCAGGCACCCTGCCCCTGGGCACAACAATGTCTTCATTTATTTTTGACGGCTTGATATTGTAAAGGGCCTGGGATATCGATCTCCTCGCCTCCCATATACGGTTTCTGGAATATATGTCATCAGCCACATTGACCTTTCCGTTATTGAATGAACATATATCAGCAATCTTTTCAGCGTCATTAGAAACAGCTGAATGCGAACCATCCGCCTCGATCAAAAGCAATGCATCGGCATCCAGAGGCAGACCGTATGTTTTATAACTCTCTATGGCCAGGATAGACTCATGGTCCATTATTTCAAGTGTCCTTGGTATTATTGATGAGGCGGTAATGCTGGTCACTGTCCGGGCAGCATCATCAAGTTTTGAGAAAGTACACAGCAGGGTTGTTATTTCCTCAGGCAAAGGCAGCACTTTTAAAAAAATCTTTGTAATAACTCCAAGAGTCCCCTCTGATCCAACCATGAGCCTGGTCAGGTCATATCCGACAACGTCCTTGTAATTCTTCCCGCCCGTATTCAGGACCCTGCCATGAGGCAGCACGGTTTCAAGCCCCAATACATAGTCCTTTGTTACCCCATACTTGACCGCCCTTGGTCCACCGGCATTTTCAGCTACATTGCCTCCCAACGTACAAAACTTCATACTTGCGGGATCAGGCGGGTAAAAGAGCCCCTTTTCCTCAAGCTGTTCCTGAAGATGTGCATTGATCACCCCCGGTTCCACGCACGCGACCATGTTTTTTTCGTCAATATCAAGAATTCTGTTCATCCCTTCAAGAGAGAGAATTATGGATTTCTTAAGAGGCACTGATCCTCCGGTCATGCCTGTACCCGCACCTCTTGGAACAATAGGATGGTTATTGTTAAAGGCATAAGCAGCCACTCTCGAAACATCGTCTGTTTCGACAGGTTTTACAACTGCCAGAGGCATTCCCTCCCTTGAAGAGGCATCAAAGCCGTAACAGACAAGGTCTTCCCTGTCAGTCAATACCCTTCCGGGCAGAATGTTATCTATCTTTTTATTAAAAAGTCCAAATGACATTACGCTTTAATTATACAACCTGTGATAACTATATTTAAACGACAGGAATAAATGAATTAAGCCTGAAGCAGATCAGATTTGCGTATATTTTATCAGATAGGCAGAAAACATTTATGAAAATGAGAATATTATAGAAATCAGAAGCAGGAACATATATATCAATCACTAAAACCCGGATAATGACATCCGGATTTCATGAAAAAAGATGATGTCAGGATTTATAAACTTAACTTCGTATTAATTACATCTACAATTTCATGCAGCTCATTTTCTGAAAATATCACGGCAGTCCTGGCCCTTTTTTCCTCAATTTTATTACTTACTATATCAACTAATTCGGGTATGTCATTTTCACTCAGGGCTGTCTTTCTGAGAGTTTTATCCTCTCCCTTATATTGATATACCTTCTCCAGGAGGTCCTCCATATCATCAACTTCCAGTTTTAGCCTGAAAGACTGTAAAGCCGGGGTGCTGATGCAAATGCAATTTTCATCTGCTGAATAAGTGAATGACCAGGCGTCAATTTCTTTGATAAGTATCTGATCACTGGATTTACTGTTGACGGACCTTCCCAGTTTTTTCAGGACTTTTCCCATTATTTCATTATTAGAAGGATTGTCTGATGAATGTATCTGGTTATCAGGACTAAAATCATCAGAATGATAACCGCACACACAGGTTTTATTTTCTATATAGTCACGACTGCTGCATGACGGACATGTTGAAATCATAGAGCACCTCCTGATAAATCAAATCTTTTATTAATTTTATTTCATCGTAAGGAGTATTAATGTGATGTGGATTACATAATGACAAATGTGGAGGAGGTATGAACAGCCTATACCTTTATTCAGAATGGATCCACATTAACAGGAATAAAGTATTTTAAGCCTTTAAACCGTCCGTCACGACTCCGATCGGAGATCCAGTGCTTTTTTGCCTGACAACTATCCATTAATGCTGGAGAAAAACCTGATTTTTCAAAAAACCTCTAAATAATCCACAAATGATAGCGAGCTTTCCCCTGTATTGTCCGAATCATTCATGATTGCGATACTGGCCTCTTCAGGCGGGTCCTTGCCAAAGGCCTTTCTGTAATCTTCCAGTATATTTACTTCATGTTCCAGCCATTTTCCAATATTTTCAGTACCGGACTGAACGACAATCATTTTGGCTTCTTTTGCATAACTGTTCGTAAGGATGTCTTTCTCATGTTTCCTGTTTGCCCATATGTAATTCAGGGTGCTATGTGGTGGATACTTACCGTACATTTTCTTTGCAAAGCCATATTTAAATTTCTTTCCAAATGATGTCCTGTCTGGATCATATTTGAACATGACATAAATGCGCAAGGGATAATCATCACTCTCTTTAAACCCGGCATTCCCTTTTTCATATACATTGCTGACCTTCCACTTCCATTTGAGATGGGGAAATTCATACACATTAAATTCTTTATTGAAGACGATTGCTGATGCCGAAGCATTACTCTCTGTTTTTAAATAACTCTGTTCTTCTTCCTTAAATATGGAGTATTTAGTATGTTCCTTTATTTTTTTGAAATACAGCGGTTCCCAGTTATCAAGATCATTGAACTCCTCAATAATAACTCTTTCCTCCAGGGCATAAACTGACAAACAGAAAGGAACCAGAATTAAGGTAATTATTGTTATATTATATGCCAATTTCAACTTATTTCTCATAATCTGTTACAGGTATTGTTATTAAAACCTATCTCAAATTAACATTGTGCTGATCGTCATGCCCGAAGTCAGTTGATCGGGAATCTATAATTCATGTGGCATTTTAATTTCTGGATACCCGCTTTCGCGGGTATGACGACCACAGCAAGACACGGTTAATAAATACCAAAAATTATAAAAAAAAATCTTAACAGCAGGCCCCTCCGCCCTCTCCTTCTCCTTCATGTTTTTCATGAGCTGGAGCACAATCAAATGGTCCATAATGTACTGACCTGTCTCCTGTTACTTTGAAGTGGTCTGAAAAACGGGTCTCACCCAGCATGGAAGCAGTATTTCCGCAGACAAGCATGGGCTTGCCTGTTATAAAACGATGATGGTCATCAAGGTCAAAGGCATGGGGATACCCGGAAATGCTCCCTCTGTAAACAGCCACCTGACCGTAATCTTCACATATGTCCTCGAGGTTGCCCAGTTTAAACGCCCTGACCGTCATGGAATAAAAATCCACCATTCCGACCTTCACTTCAATTGCAGGATTCTCAATTTTAGTCCTGTGTTTGGATACTATCCTGAAATCAGGGCATCCGATATCCTGAAGCATTCTGCGAAAGTCCTCAATATACATTGCTCCTCCCAGGCATTCGCTATGCAGGATCGGATCATTCTGCAGCTCTTCAGGCACCCTTCTTCCTGTAAATACATCTGAAAAGAATAGCTCGCCACCGGGTTTCAATACCCGGCATATCTCGGAAAAGACTTTTTTCTTGTCTGATGAAAGATTGATTACACAGTTGGACATTACAACGTCCAGTGAGTTGTCCTCTATACCAAGATCCTTTAAATCTTCTATATAGCCTTTCTTAAATTCCACATTGGGTGTTGAATAACCAAACTTTCCCATCTGGGACTCAAGATGTCTCTGACCCACTTCAATCTGTTCATCGGTCATATCGATTCCTGTTACAAACCCCTCGGGGCCGACCAGTCGTGAGGCAATAAAAACATCTCTGCCTGTTCCGCAACCAAGGTCAAGTATTTTACACCCTTCCAAAGCTGGAGGAATGGGAGAGCCGCAGCCATAGAATTTCGTCAGTACTTCACTCTCAATCTCTTTTTCAATGTCCCTGACCGCTGGATGGAGCAGATCATCACTGCAGCAGCATGCACCAGTTTTCAGATCATCCATGCCCTGCAGTACATGGCCATAGTATTTTTTCACAAATTCATTCTTCTCTGAAACGTCCTTCACAAATCAAAACCTCCTAAACATAATTTCTTATATGATACATGTTAAATATCACATTTCTATCACATTTCTAACATCAGGTTATGGGTGATGGGATATAGGTTATTGGACATGGATAAAAAACCTATCACCTATGACCCATGACCTATAACCAATTACCTGGTATTATTCTCCACATGCCCTGCCCTTGAAATGGAAAAAGAACTTCAGTGCTTTCTTCACTTTTGGCGAAAAAATCTTGCCGGAATAGTAATTGCCTACTACCCTTTTGTTTATCTCTGCCAGCGTAGGATAGGGATGGACCGCTGATGCAAGAGCAGAGAGCTTTACTCCTCCATTCATTACCGCAACCCATTCACTTATAAGCTCTCCTGCCTGGGGACCCAGAATCTGTATACCGATTGGTTTTGCCTTGCCGTCAAGCAGCAGTTTCACCATGCCGGTTTCTTCTCCTTCAGCAAGGCTTCTATCATTTGACCTGAATTCTTCCTTCCAGACTGTATATTCAACACCCGCTGCCTTTGCACTCTTTTCATTCATGCCTATACTGGCAAGCTCAGGGTCTGTGTATGTACACCATGGTAAATTCGTATAATTTGTTTTCTTGGGGATATGAAGAATGGCATTATTAAGAACCACCCCTCCTTCGTATCCTGCTGCATGGGTAAACTGATATCCGCCGATAACATCGCCTGCAGCATATATGTGTTTATGGTTTGTTCTCAGCTTTTCATCTACCTTAATGCCTTTACGATCAAAGTCAACAGATATGTCTTCAAGTCCAAGCCCCTCTGTATTAACCTGTCTGCCAAGGGCAACAAGAATCTTTTCTGCTTTCAAACTTATTTCCTTTCCACCACTATCCTTTATTACTACCTCTTTTTGTGTGCCAAGATCCTTTGTCCTCAGAAGCGATGTATTAATATGAAACGTAACACCTTCCTTTTCAAGAACTGCCATGACAATATCTGCCATGTCTTTGTCTTCCTTGCTCAGGATCTGTCCGCTTCTCTGTACAACACTCACTCTGGTCCCAAGTCTGCAAAAAGACTGTGCCATCTCAATGGCAATCGGACCTGCGCCTATAATGATCATTGATTGGGGCAGACTGTCAAGGCTGAATACCTCTTTATTGGTTATATGCGGAGTGCTCTCGATTCCTTCAATAGGAGGTATGGCTGGAGAAGTTCCTGTTGCAATGACCCATTTATTTGCAGAGTATGTTTCATTTCCAATGATGAGTGAGTGATCATCCTGGAAATGTGCATCTCCGAACCTGACGTTTACTCCCAGTTTGCAGAACCTCTCCTCTGAATCATGTTTCTGAATAGTGTCAATAACCGACTGGATCCTTTTTGCTACATCTCGGAACTCTACAGGTTTCAGCTCAACCGGGGGCAGACCATACCTGTTTGCGTTCCTCATCATGTGATAGACATGTGCAGTTTTGATAAGAGTCTTACTCGGAACGCAGCCGAAGTGAAGGCAGTCACCGCCCAGCGCTTTTTCCTTTTCGATAAGTAACGTCTTTGCTCCGAACTGGCTCGCACCGGAAGCAACGGTCAGACCTGCAGCGCCGCCTCCGAGTACTCCGATATCATAATCATAAGTTGGCATGATTAACTCCTTTTATTAATACACTGTCGATCTCCCCTCCCTTGACGGGAGGGGATTAAGGGGAGGGTGATTCGATCTAAAATCATC
>CALZMZ010000078.1 GCA_945788685.1 Thermodesulfovibrionia bacterium
ATCTTCTCATATTCATTTTTTACTTTCTTGGAATTAACACCTACACTGAATGCTCCGGAAATAATCTCCTGCAGAGGGACCAGGTGTTTTGATGGTATGGCATTTTCAGGCACAAATCCTTCAGGCCTGTCAGCAAGCTCATTGACCCTGTTCATCACTCCCACAATCAAAGGTTTCATACATACGGGACAGAGAAAGTCATGTTCTATTGTCTGCTCGGGTGCAAATGAAATACCGCATGTTCGGTGTCCATCAAAGTGATACTTGCCCTCTTCAGGGAAAAATTCTATTGTGTAAAGGAACTTCTTTGTATCTTTTTTTCTGATGACATCCATAATCTCGAAGTAATCCATATCGCATTGAAACACATTTGCCTCTCTCCCGATCTTTGCAGGTGAATGGGCATCAGAATTTGACAGAAGAGTTATGTTATCGAGCATGGACAGCCTCCAGTTCATTTCAGGGTCAGAGGAAAGTCCGGTTTCAACAGCAAATATGTGCTCCGCGTATTCTTCAAAACACTCCTCTATGGAATCAAAGCCTGACTTGCTGCCAAAGATCGAAAACCAGGGTGTCCATACATGGGCCGGTACAAACAGGCAGTCCTCGGAAATATCCAGCACAATCTTCAGAAGTTCCTTTGCCGGCGTTCCCAGAATGGGCCTGCCGTCAGACGAGATATTTCCGCGTTTATCAAGCTCAATGTTAATTTTTTCTGCAATGTCAATATCCGGAGAAAAAATGAGGTTATGGGTCTTTCTGACTCTGCCATTCTGCTTGTAAATGCTGCTTACCTCGGCTGTAAGCATGAAATATACTGAAGGCTCTGAAGGGATTGAGTAAAGACCGCTGCAGGATGGTTCAAGGGACTTTTTTAAATTTGCAAAATGCTGAGGATGAGTGAAATCCCCTGTCCCCATTAAATGAATGCCCTTTTTCCTGGCCCATAACGCCAGACTCTCCACATTCATCTCTTTACTTGTTGCCCGGCTGTATCCAGAGTGAATATGTAAGTCAGCTATAATTCTGTTCATTGTTATTATTCAATCATAAATACACAAAATATATTTTTATACCAATCAGATATGCAGAGTGGCTTTTCCCCTCCCTTGACGGGAGGGGATTAAGGGGAGGGTGACATTTCATACAAAACCACCCCCACCCTTGCCCTCCCCCGTTCAGGGGGAGGGTTCTGATAGAATCCATGTAGTATACAGTATGAGCATGTGTCTAATTCGCTCCCAGGACTATGAACAAAAATCCTGAAAACAGTATAACGCTTCCAAAGGTCCTTTCCCGAATATTCTGTTCTTTGAATATGAGATACCCAAAAAAAATGCTGAAGAAAAGAGACATGCGCTTTACCGAAATCATATATGCTACCTGGGTCATACTTATGGCGATCATATGAAAAATAATCATCATCGCATAAGTAAGCCCGACAAACATGAGAGGCATTGCATCCTTTTTTGAGATCACCAGTTTCTCCTGGCTTCCGGCAAAGGCGATCGGAGTGAAAAAGATGACCACGAGTACAAAATAGAAGCTGCCGAAGAAAACCGGAGAAGAATGTTCTATCGCCAGTTTACCCAGCGACGAAGTAAAACTGTATATAAACGCTACAGCTATCATCAGAAGCGAACCCTTTTCCCTGAATATCGCCTTAATGGGAGCAAACAGGTCCTTGCTTATTTTGTGCAGATTAAGGGCATAGCTGCCCACCGCCATTAACAGAATTCCTATACCTCCATAAACAGACACCTTTTCTCCAAGCACAATATATGAAATAACTATCAGAAACAGCGGGGTCAACGCAAGAAAGGGGACCGTAAGACTTATAGGAGAAACCTTAAGGGCCTTTGTGTACAAAATTATGGCCAGTATCTCAAGGGGAAGGGCACAGAAAGTTGCTATCCAGAATGTTCTGTCCAGTGTCGGTATGTCTACAAATAAAAAACTCAACAGGAGAAGCGGAAGGCAAAATATAAGCCTGGCCCACGCCACAAAATATTCGTCCCGTGATACAAGCACACGCTTTGTCAGTGTATCACTTGTTGCCAGGGAAAATGCGGTTAAAAGGGAATAAATGATCCACATTTATTAAATGTCCAATTTCAAAATCCAAATGTCAATTTAATACCAAATGATAAAATGCCCAATTTTTACATTTAATTTTTTTGACATTTGAGCTTTGACATTTGTCATTTTTCTATCTCATAGTCCTTGATCTTCGTCAGCAGGGTTTTGTAGCTTACTTTTAAAATCTCTGATGCCCTGCTTTTGTTACCTTGTGTCTCTTCCAGGGCCTTTCTGATCCTTCGGGACTCAACGATCTTAAGGGCTGCTTTTGCAGCTTCATCGAGTGTACCTTCCATTGGTACACCCTCAAGACTGTCACCTGAAAGACTTGCGGGCGAAAGCCTGAGATCATTCTTTGATATCCGGTCAGTATCGCTTAATATCATTGCACGTTCTATGATGTTCTCCAGTTCCCTCACGTTTCCTTTCCATGAGTAGCCCCGCAGGACCTTCATGGCATCCGGAGCGATCTCTTTTCCGGGTATGTTCATTTCTGTTGAAAATCTGGAAATAAAGTGTTCAATAAGTGCCGGAATATCATCAGATCTGTCCCTTAATGGAGGAATGACAATAGGGAATACACTCAGCCTGTAATAAAGGTCTTCCCGGAACGTCCTGTCTTTCACTGCTGCTTCAAGGTCTTTGTTACTTGCAGCGATTATTCTTACATCAATTTTCACAGGTCCTGTTCCGCCAACCCTGTCTATCACGCCATCCTGAAGTGCCCTTAACATCTTGGACTGGAGAGACATCTCCATCTCTCCGATCTCATCAAGAAACACCGTCCCCCTGTCAGCGAGCTCCAGCTTCCCGAGTTTTCTTTCTGTTGCACCTGTAAAGGCTCCCTTTTCATGACCGAACAGTTCTGACTCAAGAAGCTCTCCCGGAATCGCAGCACAGTTGATCGGAACAAAGGGGTGGTCCTTTCTTGTGCTTAAATCATGAATGGCCCTTGCAAAGAGTTCCTTGCCTGTTCCGGATTCTCCGAGAAGCAATACGGTAGTCCTGGCAGATGCAACCCTCTGGATATTCTCAGCCACTTCACGCATTTTGGGACTGGTGCCGATTATATTGGGAATGCCTGTCCTGTCAGCAAGAACATCCTTAAGCAATAAATTCTCTGCAAGGATTTTCCGGTTCTTCAGCGCCCTGTCTATAAGCAGGTTCAGATGATCTATATCAAGGGGTTTTGTTATGAAATCATAGGCACCGAGTTTCATCGCATTAACAGCAGTCTCTATTGAACCGTAAGCAGTCATTACGATGACCGGTGTCAGCGGACTTTCATTCCTCGAAGCCTTTAATACCTCAATGCCGTTTTTCTTAGGAAGCTTGAGGTCTGTAAGGACAAGGTCTGCAATGCGTTCCTTGATCTTCTTTATACCCTCTGCCCCATCACGTGCTGTTATCACTTCATAGCTTTCCAGTTCCAGCGATTCCTTCAGCATCTGGGCCATTGAGGCTTTGTCTTCAACTACGAGAATTATTGACATTTGTCTATAAATAGGGTTCCAGGGTTCAAGTGAAGGAGTTATCATATACAGAGAATACGAAGTATTCTCCACTTGAATCCTCGAACCCTTGAATCCTAGAATCCTGATCCTTTATTTTATAATTAATACAAAATCAAATTTATTCCACTTGGTCTATTACCCAAGTTTCTTCCTCAATATTTCATTAACAATCTTTGGATTGGCCTTACCCTTTGTCTCTTTCATGACCTGCCCCACAAAGAAGCTCATTAATTTATTTTCACCAGCTTTGAACTTATCCACCGCATCAGTGTTTTTAACAAGTATATCATCAATGATTGATTCCAGGCCTGATTCATCACTCATCTGTACCAGGCCCTTTTCCTCAACAATGATGCCGGCCTTTTTCCCTGTCTTATACATCTCCTCAAAAACGGTCTTGGCAATCTTTCCGCTTATGGTGCCCCTGTCAATGAGTCCAAGTATCTCTACAAGATCACCTGGCTTTATTCTACTCTCATCGATCTGGATACTCTCCTCATTAAGAAGCTTCATGAAATCACCCTTTATCCAGTTGCAGGCTGCCTTTGGGTCTGCACCAAGTTTAACTGTCTCTTCAAACCACTCTGCAGTTGATCTCTCTGAAGCCAGCAGATCCGCGTCCTGTTCTGCAATACCCCATTCATTCATAAACCGCTCTTTTTTAACATCAGGCAGCTCGCTCATATTGGCTTTTATATCATCAATCCATGATGTATCAAATACAATGGGAACAAGATCAGGGTCAGGGAAATATCTGTAGTCATGGGCCTCTTCCTTGGAGCGCATCGATTCAGTAATCCCTTTTTCTGAGTTCCACAGCCTGGTCTCCTGCACAATCCTTCCCCCCTCCTGCAGCACCTTTATCTGCCTCCTGATCTCATAATCAAGTGCCTTCTCAATAAACCTGAAGGAGTTCATATTTTTTATTTCTGTTTTTACTCCTAACTCTTTCGTTCCCTCCTGTCTTACAGAAACATTCGCATCACATCTCAGAGATCCCTGTTCCATATTACCGTCTGACACGTTGATGTAACGGACTATTGTCCTTAATTTCTTCATAAAGTCTGTTGCTTCCTTTGCAGTCCTGATTTCAGGTTCAGAGACGATCTCCATTAAAGGTACCCCTGCCCTGTTAAGGTCCACGAAACTGTCACTTGCAGAACCTTCATGTATATTTTTACCCGCGTCCTCTTCAAGGTGTATACGTGTCAGACTTATTTTTGTATTGCTGCCGTTTCCGGGTATTTCAAGATAACCGCCTTCACACAGGGGAAGTTCAAACTGGCTTATCTGATAGCCCTTGGGAAGATCAGGATAAAAATAGTTTTTCCGTGCAAACCTGCTGTACAAAGATATTTCACAATTAAGAGCAAGTCCTGTCCTGACTACATACTCAACCGCTTTCCTGTTCATCACAGGCAGCACCCCTGGCATCCCGGCACATACCGGGCAGGTCTGGGTATTCGGCTCTGAACCGAACCGGGTCGAACATCCGCAGAATATCTTTGTGTCTGTCAATAACTGGGCATGAATCTCAAGACCTATCACCGCTTCGTATTGCATCAAACAAACTCCCGTTATTAATAACAAAATTGAATTTGAATATCATTTGGCATTTCATAAATCCGGTTTCCTCTTATGCCATTCTGTTGACTGCTCAAAGGCATAAGCTGTTTTAAGTATCGTCTCCTCATCAAAGTGCCTCCCTATTATCTGAAGTCCAACAGGAAGATTTTCAGACGTAAACCCGCAGGGGACTGAAATACCCGGAACACCTGCAAGGTTGAGCGAGATGGTAAAAATATCATTCAGATACATATGAAGCGGGTCTTCCATTTTTTCTCCCACTTTAAAAGCAGGAGTCGGCGTGGTAGGTGTGACTATAGCATCAACTTCATTAAATGCATTCTCAAAGTCCTGCTTGATCAATGTCCTGGCCTGCTGGGCCTTTTTATAATAGGCATCGTAATAGCCGGATGAAAGAGAGTATGTGCCGAGGATTATCCTTCTCTTGACCTCTGCGCCGAATCCCTCTTCCCTTGTCCGCATATACATATCAATAAGGTCATCACCGTCGACCCGGAGTCCGTATCTTACACCGTCATATCTGGCAAGGTTTGATGATGCCTCTGATGTTGCTAGTATATAATACGTTGCTACAGCATATTCTGTATGAGGAAGAGAAATCTCAACCGGCATTGCCCCAAGGGATTCAAGCTGTTTTATTCCTTCTCTTACAGCAGCCTCGACCTCTTTATCAATACCATCTATAAAGTATTCTCCGGGTATGCCGATCTTCATTCCTTTAATGTCCTTACCAGTGACAGCCGTGAAATCAGGGACAGGAACTTCAGCGGATGTTGAATCACACGCGTCATGACCTGCAATGGCATTTAATAATATTGCTGAATCTTTTACGCATTTGGTCAAAGGTCCGATCTGGTCCAGAGAAGAGGCAAACGCAACAAGACCATAACGCGAGACCCGTCCGTACGTAGGCTTCAGACCCACAACCCCGCAAAAAGCCGCGGGCTGTCTGATAGATCCACCAGTATCAGATCCCAGCGCCGCTATACACTCATCAGCAGCAACAGCAGCAGCTGAACCTCCGCTTGACCCTCCCGGCACCCGCTCAAGGTCCCATGGATTCCTGGTATGCCCGAAGGCCGAGTTCTCTGTTGACGAACCCATGGCAAACTCATCAAGGTTTGTCTTGCCTGTGAGAATATATCCCTGTGCTTTCAGTTTTTCCGTGACACTGCTTTCATATGGAGGGACAAAGTTTTGCAATATTAATGAAGAACATGTGGTCTTCACACCTTCGGTGCAGATATTGTCTTTAATTGCTAAAGGCATGGCATAAAGGGCCTGCTTCTCATCCGCGGTGGTATCGTTGTCCGCCTGTTTTGCCAGACTAACAGCCTCTTCCTTATTTAATGTCACATATGACCTGACCCTGTCCTCAACAGCTTCTATCCTGTTGAAAACCGATTCAGCTATCTCGGCAAATCCGGCTTTGCCGCTTTTGATCATGGACTGTAATTCTTCGATACTCAGATTATAAAGCTCCAAATATCCTCCCCTTACTGATTATTATTAATATTTGCAAGCATTGAACATTGTACTATTTTACCCCGTTAAAAGAAAGGCTTCGAGTTGATGATTACACCTGTAAAGAAAAGGAATTGAAGAATTTGATATGATTCTATATATCAGCATTAAGAATTGTCAGGAGGAAAGCATGATTAAAAAAATATCAGATATTTTCAGGGAAAAAGAAAGGACCTTTTCATTTGAGTTCTTCCCCCCTAAGACACAAAAAGGGGTGGACAGGCTTTATGAGACTGCTGATGAGTTGAACAGGCTTGTTCCGGATTTTGTATCTGTCACGTACGGAGCAGGGGGATCATCAAGGGGAGCCACTATGGAAATCTGTGCGGAAATTCAACAGCGGTGTGACCTCACCGCGATGCATCACTTCACCTGTGTCGGCCACAGCCAGAAAGAGCTGAAGAACATAATAAACCAGATGCATGATAACAATATTCAAAATATTCTTGCGCTTCGCGGCGATCCACCAAAAGAGATTGATAACTGGCAACCAGCACCTGACGAGTTTCATTACTGCTACCAGCTTATCGATCTCATTAAGGAAATCGATAAAGACTTCTTCAGCATCGGAGTAGCCGGTTTCCCTGAAGCTCATATCAACTGCCCTGATAAAGAAACAGACACTACATATCTCAAGATGAAGATAGACCACGGCGGAGAATTTGTTGTTACACAGCTTTTTTTTGATAATGCTGTCTATTCAGAATATCTTGAAAGACTCAAGCGTGCAGGAGTAAACGTCAGAGTCCTTCCCGGGATACTCCCGATAACGAGTTATGAAGGACTGATTAAATTCTGTAATATATGCGGCACCACCATCACACCAGAGGTGCATGATATCTTCCAGCCGATTCGTGACGACAACGAGTCAACAAGAGAGGCCGGGATAGAGTTTGCTGTCCGTCAATGCCGTGACCTGCTTGACCTTGGCGCGCCGGGTCTTCATTTTTTTACCCTGAACAAAGTGGAACCTACCAGGGCAATATGGGAAAGACTGGGATTATAAACAGGATTAATTACGTATTATCTCAACAATACTTCAATTATGATATATGCATATTAATAAGCGTTTATCATGTATGTTTGGAATAAAGCTAATACGATTTATCTTCAAATTCTTATCGAGAAGCCAAGAAGCTTTGAATATTAAAGATTACAGCCAAAAAGAGTTATTTTTGAGAGCCTGGGAAATCATTGATTATAAATTAGCATGGTAATGCAGAAGTGAACATAAAACTTACTATATGATATATTGCCTATTTAAAATTTAATTTTCTTTTCATTTAAAGCTTTTCTTATCTTAACTTTTGTAGTAAGTTGATTTGTCTTTAGGAAGCTATCAACATATTCGGCAATAATTCTGTTACCTAATGGCGAATAATGCCCCCACTTACCAACTGCAAGATCCTCTACACTATAAGTTTCTTCATACTTCTCAAAGGCTGCTAAAATATCAATATAATAATATTTATTTGTCTTTAAATATTCTATTAAAGGTTCATACCTTTTTGTTTTGTCTCGACGATATCTATATTGATCATTTACATCAGGGTATATAATTATTACAGGTAAGGAAGCATTATCTAATACTGACTGATAAAATTTATCAAATATCTTAACAGTAACTAAAAATGCTTCAGATTTATCATTATAAAGTTTACTTTTTTCTATCGCTAACGTGCTAAATTTTTTCCTGTAATAATAAGTTATAACCTTAGTAAATTTCACAGATGGCAGAAAATCAAATGATCCTTCCTGATATCTGATTTGATAATGATAATCATTGCTACCTATTTGTGATAGCATAGCTTTATTATTTTTTAAAAATATCCTGTAGTCTTCAAGGGAGGGCAAAGGATTTTTTAACAAAACCAGATTGTCATCAGTTATAATGAATCGAGGTTTAGTAAAAATAGAGTTCTCGTAAACACTCCAGTAAAAAGGTCTGAAAATATTAACATTTCGATAGATATTCTCTGCCATAAACCCAATAAGCACAATATGTGAGTTATATAATATCCCATCATCTGTATATCGCAGATATGCCTGATCTAATCCATAACCACTTACACCAAAATTCAAAACTTCTAATTTTGAATTTATAATATGCAACTGCTCTTCCCAGGTATTTTCATTGCTTACTTCGTCTCCAAACGTAAAAGAATCTCCAAAAGCTGACAAGCGTATTACATCTTTCCGAGGCATAAACGGATATTCTTTATCTGACCTTATCCCGCGAGAGTTAGCCTTGTACAACCCATCTTTAGTAATGCCGTTCTTCCTTATTGTCCAACCAATAAGTGGATGATGTGCTCCGAAACTATCAGAATTATTGGTAAGATGACTTTTTATTATATTAACTTGCTTTTCTGTAAGCGATGAGATAACTGGATCATAAAATTTGTTTTTCTTTTTTTTTAGTAAAACCAAACTAAAATAACATAGACTTTCGGCCATGATTAAGAGAAATATTAAAGATAATGCTGTGTATAAGATTTTTCTTTTTTTGCTCATATTATTTAATTTATATAACAATTTACGCCTAAATAAAGTTGATTATTATAACAGACATGATAATATTCCTCGGATTTTTTGACTATTAACAATTGAAACCTCCAATATTCTTTTGAATGGATTCCTAATGACGATTCAGATAAGTCAGTAACATACAGACTGACTCCATTTCATTGATTAATCTGATTTATCTTGAAAAATCAGAATAATTGAGGATCGCTAATATTTATATA
>CALZMZ010000079.1 GCA_945788685.1 Thermodesulfovibrionia bacterium
AAAAAGTTTAACATTTGGGGGTATTTGGTGTCAAAAGAGAAGAGGATTAACGACAACCCCGCGGCCCTCCTTGGTAAGGGAGGGATTAGCTTGACGAGTTCTGTCCCCTCCTTACTAAGGAGGGGGGCGGGGAGGTTGTTTTTTATTTCATCAACGCCGGGAAAATTGCCTCGAGGGCATCAACAGCATGAACCGGATGACTGTCGGAATTGACTGCTCTGTTATAGAGATTTTCAGCATTTCCTGCCGCATCTGATTCACTCGCTCCGGCATAGGAAGCAAGAAGCGATGTAAATGTGGAAACAACTGTTTCCTTATTATCTGCCAGTGCCTGCCTGACCTTGTCAATATTCTGGTACAGCATGCCATTCCAGCCCTGATGTACAAGCTTGGTAACGGTAGCAGGACCGACACCACCTGTCTCCAGAGTGAATGCTGCAGCCTTTGCACGGGCCGATGGATCAACATCTCCATATGGTTTTCTGCCGTCTTTTCTGAATGAAGTTGATGCATCGATGACAAGGCATCCGTCCTTTAACATCTCTGAAGTGAAGAAGTATTCAGTGTCAGGATGGACTTTGTAGGGATGGAATCCCATGCATCCGAATACAATGTCAGCTCTCTGTGATAGTTCGATATAAATTTTGCGCTGCGTCTCTTTATCAGCATTACCACCCGTTCCTGTGCGCGTATGTAAAGGGCCTAATGTAGTAGCATCAAATCTTTTTAACAGATTAAAGAGAGGCTCACCAACGATATTGCTTCTGCCTGCAACAAGGACCTCAAGGCCTGCAAAGCTGGCGATGCCGTCAGGACGGAGTCTTGCTCCCTTTTCTCTTACTAAATATACACTGGCAAGATCAACCATTCCGCTCGGGGTACAGCAGTCATAATAGCGTTCAGCACCGAGTGACATAAGTCCGAGGGTCATCTGGTTCAGACCGTCACCGTCCTTTTCAAGGGCTATGCGGTTGCACAGCGCTGTAGTATCGATTGCCTTTCCTGCAGCTCCTCCAAATGGTAGCTGGAACATAAGAATGGAGATGGACTTGTCACTATTCCATTGATTGAGCTTATCATACATTTCCGCAGTTGTTACGGTAGACGGGAATTCTTCCATCATGCTGGACAGGCCTGACTGCTTTGTTGTTTTGGATTTCATTCCAACATAGCTTCTTGATGCGGCAACTGCCGGATCGTCCTTGTCTCCTACGAGCACGGTAAGGACCTTTGAGTCTTCAGGGTTGATAGACTTGAGCGCCGGAATCTCACTGAAAAAATCAGCCCTGCGCTTCAGTTCCGGGATAATCATCTCCTGATATCCCTTTGGATATTTCTGCTCTCCTTTTACAATTCCGGAACCATTAATTACATTGGAATATTCTTCCCCCCTGAATGGACGTGAAATTAGATGTTTGAACTCGTCCTGCGCAAACAGCCAGTGGTTCATTCCTCCGATACGGTCATTGTATTCTCTGTATGACATGTATTCCTCCTGTTTTTTAGCTATTAGCGATTAGCGGTCAGCTCTCAGCAAAAAAAATATGGTCAATTTATCTTTAGCTGATGGCTGAAAGCTAACCGCTGAAAACTGTTTTATTGGCTGGGGCGGGAGGATTCGAACCCCCGGATGCTGGGACCAGAACCCAGTGAATTTTAACGTTTTATATTACATGTAATTAAAGAAAAGTTCCAGCGATTCAATAGTAAAATAGTTCCAGCCGCTTGAACAGTTCAAGCAGTTAGTATTTCCCCTCCCTTGACGGGAGGGGATTAAGGGGAGGGTGTTTAAAATACTTTATTGTTATTATGGTATTCCTGGTCACCCCCATACTAACCCTCCCCCGTTAAGGGGGAGGGAATAAAAGAGGATTAATATTGATTCCTGACTTGTATTAAATCCCAAGATAAGCTTTTCTGACTTCCTCATTTGACAGCAGGTTCTCTGACGAGTCTTCAAGCACTATCCTGCCATTTTCCATGACATACCCTCTGTCAGCAAGACGAAGCGCCAGATTGGCATTCTGTTCAACGAGAAATACAGTAGTATTATTTTCGGTGTTAATTTTTCTGATTATTTCAAAAATCTGTTTTACCACAATCGGCGCGAGTCCCAGTGATGGTTCATCCAGAAGCAACAGTTTTGGTCTGGCCATCAAAGCCCTTGATATGGCAAGCATCTGCTGTTCGCCGCCGCTGAGAGTTCCTCCTGCCTGATTACGTCTCTGCGTGAGAATAGGAAACAGCTCAAATATATACTCCAGATCATCTCTCGTCTGCTTATTGTCGGCACGCAGGAATGCTCCCATCTGAAGGTTTTCCAGCACGGTTAATTCCGGGAAGATATGCCGGCCCTCAGGCACCTGGGATATACCGAGAGAGACGATAACATCAGGAGTCAGGTTGTGAATTTCCCGGTCCATAAAAATTATCTTACCTTCTCTTGGAGGCGCTATCCCTGAAATTGACATCAGTGTTGTTGATTTGCCCGCGCCATTGGCGCCTATAAGAGTAATGATTTCACCCGCTGAGATATTTATATTTATTCCCTTCAGGGCCTGTATATTCCCATAATATGTTTCTACATTTGAAAGACTAAGCAACGAACTCTTCTCCGAGGTAGGCCTTTATGACAGCAGGATTGAGCCTGATCTCATCAGGCGGGCCCTGCGCAATCTTTTTACCGTAGTCCATCACCACTACACGGTCAGAAATGCTCATAACCAGTTTCATGTCATGCTCTATCAGTAGTATGGATATTTTCTCCTCATTACGTATGTTTGCAATTAAGGTATCAAGCTCTTTTGTTTCACGGGAATTCAGCCCTGCAGCAGGTTCATCAAGCAGGAGAAGAAAAGGGTCTGTTGCCAGGGCCCGGGCTATTTCCAGTCTCTTCTGGGCCCCGTAGGGCAGGTTTCTTGCAAGCTCGTTAACAAAATCATTCAGTCCGAATTTTTCGAGAATTTTATAACTGTGCTCTACAATCCCGGATTCCTCTTTTCTGGCTGAGCTGGTTCTCAAAATAGCGCTAAGAATTCCTGATGATGTGCGGCAATGACGTCCTATCATGACATTTTCAAGGACAGTCATGTTTGGAAAGAGACGTATGTTCTGGAAAGTCCGGGTCATCCCTTTTGCGGTAATCATATTTGGCTTTAGACCGTTTAGCCTGACTTTTTTATCGACATCGGGATATATGCATATATCACCGCCTGAAGGAGCATACATACCGGTTATGCAGTTAAACAGTGTTGTCTTGCCTGCACCATTCGGACCGATAAGTGCCACTATTTCTCCTTTGGCAATATTCAAATCAAAGTTGTCCAAAGCCCGAAGACCTCCGAAATCCATTGTTAAATTGCTGACATCAAGTATAGGGTTCATTTCTGGATTCCTTTTAACTCATACGTCCTGCGTACATTACTTATAATGCCCTGTGGACGAAAAACCATCATCAACACCAGTATGGCGCCAAACAGAAGCATGCGATATTCAGCGAATGCCCTGAGATACTCGGGAAGGAGAATCAGGATAAATGCACCGATGATAACTCCGGGAACAGATCCCATACCGCCCAGGACAACGATGGACAGAATCAGGGCAGATTCAATAAATGTAAAACTTGCCGGGTTAATAAACGTTGTTTTTGCGGCAAACATGACACCGACCATGCCTGCCCATGTGGCCCCGAGGGCAAATGCACTTAATTTGGTCCTTACCTTGTCCACACCCATGGCCTGACATGCTATCTCATCTTCTCTCAACGCGATCCATGCCCTTCCTATTCTTGAGTCCTGCAGTCTGTTGACAACGAATATGGTAAATACAGCCAGTCCGATTGTCAGAAAATACTGATAAACAGTTGCCTGCTGAAGTGAAAACTGGATGCCCGGGAATGAAGGCCTTGGTATATTGGCTATCCCGCTTGGACCGAAGGAAAACTCATTCCAGTTTTCGAGCACAAGCCTTATTATTTCACCGAAACCAAGTGTGACAATTGCCAGATAATCTCCTCTTAGCCGCAGAACAGGAAACCCCAGAAGGATACCGAAAAACGCCCCCATTATTGCCCCAAGAGGAAGGACTGTCCAGAACCCCAGTCCGAAATGATAATTAAGAAGTGCATAACTGTATGCGCCTACAGCATAGAAGGCCACATATCCCAGATCAAGCAGTCCCGCAAGGCCGACGACAATGTTAAGGCCAAGACCCAGAACCACATACATTAGTACAGTTGTCATAATAGTGGTTTGATACGTGGAAAAGACAAAAGGGAAGAGTACAGCTGCAATGACCAATGTAAGAAATAAAGATTTAACGTATTTTGATTCCCTTATAGCTAGCTTCTTCAACAATGGAGTTATTTTTTCACCCATTTCAATCTTTTTTAATCCCAATTCTTTTTGCCTGATAAAATAGCGCCAGATGAAGGAAATCACAAAACTACCGATACCAACCAGAAGCATATTCCCCCATCGCCATTCAACTATTTTTTCGATAGGATTGACACGAATGACCATAATGGGAAATGTAAGGAAGATGAACCAGAGCGAGACGAGCAGGGATCTTTTGATTTCAGACAAATTAAGCATGGTATATAATTTGATCAATAATATTTATTCGTAACGCGTGACGGGTAACGCGTAACAAGTAACTATCAAATACTAACTTCTAACTTCACACTTCACACTTCACACTTCACACTTAGAATGCCTGCTGGTCTGAAAATGAGTATGAGTACCAGCAGGGCAAAGGCAAAGACATCTTCATAATCACTTGACACATAGCCGGTTGCAAAGCTCTCTGTCCAGCCAAGAACAAATCCTCCGAGTACAGCTCCGGGAATGCTGCCGATACCTCCGAGTACTGCTGCTGTAAATGCTTTTATCCCGGCTATAAAACCTATATTGAAATTTATCTGGCCTATATGGGAAGCGATTAATATGCCACCGATAGCAGCCAGGGATGAACCGATGATAAAAGTAACAGATATTATTCTATTCACATTTATTCCAACCAGCATGGCCATTTTTTTGTCCTGTGCAGTAGCACGCATGGCTTTCCCAATTTTGGTGAATTTGATGAGTAATGTGAGTATTGTCATGACAATAACTGTTGTCAAAACAATAACCAGCTCTGATGAGCTGAAAACATGCTCATAATTTTTCAGGAAATTAAATTCCGGTATAAGTGCCGGAAAGGGCAGGAAATCAGATGTCTGTGCAAGAAGAACATAGTTTTGAAGAAAGATCGACATTCCTATGGCACTGATCAGGGGAGAAAGACGGGGTGCACTGCGAAGAGGTTTGTAGGCAATTTTTTCAACGGTAAATCCATAAGATGCTGAGTAGATGACAGCTATAAGCGAAGCCAGCACAAGAATTGCAAATTCATTAAAACCATAAAGCGTGAGCACGCTTGACACTATTAATGCAGTAAAAGCCCCGATCATATAAATTTCACCATGAGCAAAATTAATGAGTTCAATAATGCCATAGACCATGGTATATCCCAACGCTATCAGGGCATAGATGCTGCCCCGGGTCAGTCCGCCGAGTAACAGCTGTACAAAATATTCCATTGGTATTTAATATAACATGAATGCGGCATAATGAAGAGGAGTAAAAAGTAATGAGTGAAGAGTGATGGGTAACGAGTGACAAGTAACGAGTAACTGATTACTCATTACTCATCACCCATTACTGACTAATTGATTTCTACATACTTGCCGTTTTTCACCTGGAACATGGAAAACCCAACTCCTATTGCATCTCCCTTTTCATCGAAACGGATTTTGCCGAGTGGCGTCTCTACATATTCAGTCCGCAATGCTTTGGTTACTTTATCATAATCAGTTGATCCCGCTTTTTCTATTGCGTTAAGTATAGCCTGTACAGCTGCATAGGCATTTAAAAAGAATGCTCCGGGATCAGAACCGTATGTCTTTTTATGTGCTTCATTTGCCTTAATGGCCAAGGGGTTCATTGATACGTCTTTAGGTCCGGTGGCATAAACTCCCTCAGCGTATTCACCGGCAACTTTTATAAAAGTTATGTCTTTTACCCCATCATCGGATATTAAGATAGTGTCCATTTTCTTTTTTCTCATAAGCATCACGATTTTGGATGCCTCAGGATGATAGCCGCCATAGATTACAGCCCCGGCCCCTGATGCCTTTATTTTCTGGACAACTGCCGAGTAATCCACAGCGCCCGGAGTTATGCCCTCATACAGGACAAGCTCTGCTCTGCCTGACTCTTCTATAAAGCTTTTCGCAAACTCGGCCAGTCCTTTGCCATAGTCTCCCTTATCATGAAGAACTGCTATTTTTTTCAGCTTCAGAACATCCAGTGCAAAATCCACTTCAAGTTTTGCCTGTGCATCATCAGAAGCAATCGTGCGAAAGAAATTCGGATAATCTCCGCTCTGCGTGAGCGCCGGGTTAGTGGCTGAAGGGGAGATTGCCGGAATTTTTGAATCTTTGTAAATACCTAAAGCTGCTTTTGTTGCTCCGCTGCAAATGTGGCCAAGTATAATATGGACGTTCTGGGAAACAAGTTTTGTTGCAGTGTTCGTGGCCAGTTCAGGTTTACACACATCATCTTCGATGAGAAGTTCAATTTTTTTGCCAAGAACTCCGCCTTTTTCATTTATTTCATTAATTACAAGTTCCGCAGCCTTTACAGAAGGCAATCCATAAGAAGCAAGGTCACCACTGTGAGGCCCTGCAACCCCCACTTTTACAGGTTGAGAATCAGGTTTTGTACACGACAGAGTAAGTGATATGACAACGATTATAAAGATTGTTACACAAGACTTGTTCATAATGCATTTCATATGAAAGACCTCCTGAAAAAGATTGATGGGGACACTTCCCCTGGGAAGTGTCCCTGTTATTTATATGAGTAAAGGGAATTAGGGCATTATATTATTGATCATTAACAAAGTCAAGAAAATTTATACGAAAAGTAACCATCAGTTACGGCTAAAGAAATTGTTTAATCGTGTCATTCCCGCAGTCCTTTGAGCGAAAATCCAGTACCCTGGTTTCTGGATACCCGATTAACAGACTTCGGGTATGACAATTTAAAGCTTCTTTGACATCCGTAACTGAATGGTTATGAGAAATATTTGCATAATATTCATTTTTTATTTCGAATAATGAGTCATACAAAATCATAATACGTAAGAATATATCAGGCTAATTAATTCGTAATGTTGTAAAATAATGCAATTTTATCAGGAGGAAACATAATGAAGAGAATACTGATCACCGGTGGAGCAGGATTTCTGGGGTCTCATCTTTCGGAGAGGTTATTAAACGAAGGGCATGAAGTTATCTGTCTTGATAATTTCTACACGGGTCGCAGGGCAAATATAGTACACCTGATTTCAAACCCGATGTTCGAAATATTAAGGCATGATGTCTGTTTCCCATTATATGTGGAAGTAGATGAAATATATAACCTTGCCTGTCCTGCATCTCCGATACATTACCAGTTTGATCCGGTACAGACCACAAAGACATCTGTTCATGGAGCTATAAATATTCTGGGTCTTGCCAAGAGGGTAAAGGCAAAAGTATTTCAGGCCTCTACATCAGAAGTCTATGGTGATCCACTGGTCCATCCGCAGCCTGAATCATATTGGGGAAATGTAAACCCTGTCGGGTTCCGGTCATGCTATGATGAAGGTAAACGATGCGCTGAAACCCTGTTTTTTGACTATTACCGTCAGCACAATCTTAAGATAAAGGTAGCCCGCATCTTTAATACCTATGGTCCCAGAATGCATCCTGATGATGGACGGGTTGTGAGCAACTTCATTGTACAGGCCTTAAAGGGAAAGCCTTTAACAGTCTATGGTGACGGGAGCCAGACAAGGAGTTTCTGTTATGTTGATGACCTTATTGACGGGTTTTTAAAGCTCATGGGGACTCCGGATAAATTTACAGGGCCGGTTAATATCGGGAACCCTGATGAATTCACAATTCTGGAACTGGCGGAAAAAGTCATAAAGTTAACAAAGTCAAAATCAAGGGTTATACGAAAAAAATTACCTGAAGACGATCCAACCCAGAGACAACCGGATATAAGGCTGGCAAAAAAAGCCCTTAAATGGAAACCAGCGGTCAAGCTTGAGGACGGCCTTAAAGATACTATTACCTATTTCAGGAAGCTGGTTAACCAGTAGACTGTAACAACTATCTGTTCAACTCTTTTCTCAATTTACCGGCCTGTTGATAAATGAACTCATCGGCTTCACCGGGATAACTGTACCCGTCAGGTCTGACAAAGACAGGGGCGTCCTTCAACTGTCTTACGTAAACAGCATCATAGTCTGATAACCATATATTAATGTAATTAAGAAGCCTGAGTAGTTCATCAGGAATCTCTTCCAGCAGGTGGGAGTTTTCCATGATTGCCTTTTTTATTTCAACAAAGTTCGGGTACCAGATTGTTCTTTCGATAAACTCACGGTCTTCATTTGTTGCATCGTTTTTGAAATAGTGATCAAACTCCTGGCTGTTAATTTTTACCAGGGCTTCCAGAGGGGAGTAAACAAGTTTAAGCTGCTTTCTTTTATTGGAAATAAGCTCCCTGTTTTTCTCCAGAGAAGTTGATATCACATAGAGCCCAAAGCCACCGGCAATAAAGCCAAGCAGTCCTGCTATAATTGCTGCTGATGCACTGGTCATAAGTCCTTCCTCCGTTATGAATTATTTATAAATTGAAAAGCAATAATGCTGAGTATCATAAAGACAGCCTGCAATATAAAGAAGAATCAGAGATTACATCTGTAACATAGTACAAAATCTCTGCTTTACTGTCAAATTAAATCGTACAGAACTGCTACTTGCCGGTGTATGGATTGCTATTTTTAATATTGTCATACCTGAAGTCTGTCTGGCTGTCATTCCGGCTTGACCGGAATCTGCTAAGCACAGACTCCCGACAAGCGGGAGTGACAATCCTGTACTTGTCTTTCCATCAAACAAACAAATTAAACATAGACACTAATTATTTGATTCCGGGAGGGTTAATCATGGACTGGTCTTCTCTGTTACCGTCAACGATTACTTTACGTCCGTTAACCTTTATTCTGTTTTCAGTAAAGAGCCTGATGGCATAAGGAAAAACCAGATGCTCTTTCCTGAGTATTCTTTCTGATAACGAATCCTCAGTATCGTCATGGTACGCCGGAACAGCTGCCTGAATGATTATGGGACCGGTATCAACACCTTCATCCACAAAATGCACTGTACACCCGGCTAATTTTACTCCATAATCAACAGCCTGTTTTTGTCCATGAAGTCCGGGAAATGACGGGAGCAGGGCAGGGTGGATATTCATTATTCTGTTCGGAAATATATCTATCAGTGCCTTGCCGACCACCCTCATGAATCCTGCGAGCACAACAAGACCCACCCCCCTTTTGACAAGCTCATCAGCGACCCCGGAGTAATACCTGTTCCTGTCAGGGAAATCGCCCGGTTTCAGAACAAGCGATTCAATATTATGCTTTCTGCAACGCTCGATTGCGTAAGCATCCGGGTTGTCAGTAATCAGAACAGATATTACGGCTTTTATATGTCCGGCTTCGATATTGTCAATAATTGACTGGAAATTGGAACCTCTGCCGGAAGCGAGCACACCTATGTTCATGAGATCAGACATACTCAACACCTCCTGACCCTTTGCCTACATGTCCTATTATGAAAGCTGTCTCACCGAGTCTTTTAAGTTTCCCCATTATTGTTTTTGCATCGGACTTGTCTGCAACGAGCACCATACCTATGCCCATATTGAATGTTTTAAACATCTCATCGTCACTTACAGAACCCATGGACTGAATTAATTTGAAAATATTCTGCATCTGCCAGCTCCTGGTACCGATAATAAAACCAAGCCCGGATTTTGCCGCTAATATCCTTGGAAGGTTCTCTGTCAGTCCGCCGCCTGTTATATGTGCGATACCCTTGATCCTGTGGCTGCTTAAAATTTTCATCACACTTCTGACGTAAATACGGGTCGGCTTCAACAGCTCATCACCTAATGAACATCCCAGTTCCCTGATTTTCTTCCGGGGGCTGATTTTTTTCAGATCAAAAAACAGCTTTCTCACAAGTGAATATCCGTTACTGTGAATCCCGCTTGAAGCAAGTCCGATTAAAAGATCGCCTTTCTTTATGGTTTTACCGGTTACTATATTCTCTTTATTTACTACTCCGACTGCAAATCCTGACAGGTCATACTCCCCTTTGTCATAAAAACCGGGCATCTCTGCAGTCTCCCCTCCTATTAATGAACAGTCAGCATCGATGCATCCATCTGCTATGCCCTGAATAACGTCTGATGCCTGTCTGGTAGAGAGTTTGCCTGATGCAAAATAATCCAGAAAGAATAATGGCTGTGCACCGCATGTAAGTATGTCATTTACACACATAGCAACGAGGTCAATACCAACGGTGTTATGTCTGTTGAGCATAAAAGCGATCTTGAGCTTTGTTCCAACACCATCGGTGCTGCTGACCAGGACCGGGTTCATGAATTTTTTTGTATCAAGTCTACATAGCGCACCAAATGCTCCCAGATCATTCATAACATATGGCTTGAACGTGGAACGGGCCATTGGTTTAATTACATCAACCAGTCTGTTTCCTTTGTTAATATCAACACCTGCTTTTTTATATGTCAGTTTCATAATTTTTCCCGATTTTTTTAAGTCCGGCTTCTGCAGCCTTCTGTGCTGCTGCCTTTTTTGTTTTTCCCTTTCCGGATCCTATGAATTTGTCATTTATATACACTTTCACTTCAAATATTTTTTTGTGTTCAGGACCTTCTTCCTTATGAGTAACATACTTCGGCAGCACACTGAATTGTGCCTGTGAGATTTCCTGAAGTTTTGTTTTGAAATCAAAAATAAAATTGTCGGTTGCAAGATCATCCATTTTTGTTACCAGATGGTTGTGTACAAAATCTCCAGCTTTTTTATAACCTCCATCAATATATATGGCGGCCAGGACTGCTTCAAAAGCATTTGCCAGAAGTGAAGGTTTCTTTCTGCCGCCGGTGAGTTCTTCACCTTTACCAAGATGCAGGTGAGTACCCAGTTCAAGTACTGCTGCGGCGTGGGCCAGAGATGATTCCTGCACCAGATATGCTTTCATTTTGGAGAGGTCGGCTTCTGTATGGTCGGAGTAAGTTGAATACAGATATTCACTGACTATCAGCTCAAGTACTGCATCACCCAGAAATTCCATTCGCTCATTAAATAAAATGTTCTTATTTTGCTGCTCATGAGCGAATGATTTATGGGTAATGGCCTCTTTTAAAAGAGACTTTTTCCTGAATTTATAGTCAATTGACTTTTCAAGACTGGACAAATCGTTTAATGAGGATGCAGGCATTAGTTCCACCAAATCCAAAAGAGTTGGACATCGCTATATTAATATCAAGTTCTCTTGCTTTACCAGGTACATAATCAAGATCGCATTCAGTATCCGGATTATCAAGGTTAATAGTTGGTGGAACTACACCGTTCTTTATGCTGAGTGCACAAAATCCGGCCTCTACTCCTCCGGATGCTCCAAGAAGGTGTCCTATCATTGATTTTGTTGAGCTGACACAGAGTTTATATGCATGATCGCCAAAAACCGTTTTAATAGCCGCTGTTTCCAGTTCATCGCCATATTTGGTTGAGGTGCCGTGAGCATTTATATAGTCGACCTCTTCAGGTTTGATACCTGCATCCAATAAAGTTGAACTCATGCACCGGGCAGCTCCCTCCCCGTTAGGGGCCGGGCTGGTGATGTGGAATGCGTCTGAATTTAAACCGTATCCAATAATTTCACCATAGATTTTTGCTCCCCTGTTCAGCGCGCTTTCAAGCTCCTCAATAACCAGTATGCCTGCTCCTTCTCCCATAACAAATCCGTCCCTGTCCCGGTCAAAAGGTCGGCTTGCCTTTCCAGGCTCATCATTCCTGGTTGACAGTGCCTTCATGGATGTAAAGCCGGCAATTCCCAGGGGCGTAACAACTGCTTCATTACCGCCACAGATCATGGCATCAGCTGCACCTCTCTGTATCAGTTTGAATGCGTCGCCAATTGAGTGAGTGCCGGAAGCACATGCTGTGGCAACTGCAGAGTTTGGACCTTTCACGCCGAACCTGATCGAGATATGACCCGAAGTCAGGTTGATTATAGTCATCGGTATGAAGAACGGAGAAACTCTTTTTGGCCCCCTTTCCAGGAGAATCTGCTCATACCTTTCGATTGCAGGCAGTCCACCTACACCTGCGCCGACAATAACACCTATCCTGTCAGCATTTTTCTCTGTGACTTTCAAACCTGAATCTTCCATGGCGATTGATGCCGCAGCCAGACCAAAATGGATGAACCTGTCCATTTTTTTCTGCTCTTTTGCCTCTATGAAGTCATCAATTACAAAGTCTTTGACTTCTCCAGCAATTTTGCTTGGTGAGGCTTCCGGGTCAAACAGGGATATTTTGTTTATAGCGGATCGGCCCTGAATCAATCCTTCCCAGGATTTTTCATTGCCTGTGCCGAGCGGAGTCACCAGCCCCACTCCGGATATTACAACGCGTCTTTGTTTCATGATTTTATAAGGAACAGAAAATCTTAACTGCCTGACTTTTCATCAATATATTTAATGGCATCCTGGACTTTAAGAATTTTCTCTGCATCTTCATCAGGAATTTCTACATTAAATGCCTCTTCAAAAGCCATTACAAGTTCAACAGTATCCAGTGAATCTGCGCCCAGATCATCCACAAATGATGCTTCAGATGTAACTTTATCGCTGTCAACGCCCAGTTGTTTTGCTATTATCTCTTTTACTTTTACTTCAACAGACATTCAGCACCTCCACTTTTATAATTCGTTTAATATTCATACATAAAAACTGCGAATCAATTATACATATTTCATTCAAATATTGCATCAACTACATGTACATTCCGCCATTGACATGTATAACCTGACCTGAAATATAGTCTGATTCGGCTGACGAAAGGAAGATAACAGCATTTGTGACATCTTCAGGGGTGCCGAAACTTCCAAGGGGGATCGACTTCTTCATTTCATCCTTCACAGCATCCGGCAGTATGTCGGTCATGGCTGTCTGGATAAATCCAGGGGCAACAGCATTTGCCCTGATTCCCCGACCGGCATATTCCCGTGCAATTGTCTTTGTTAACCCGATGATACCGGCCTTTGATGAACTGTAGTTGGACTGTCCGGGATTGCCTGTAAATGCAACGACGGAAGATATGCTGATAATTTTTCCAAGGCGCTGTTTCGCCATAATTTTGACTGCTTCTTTACAACAAAGGAAAGTGCCTTTCAGATTGATATTTATAACTGCATCCCAGTCCTGCTCTTTCATTCTCATCAGAAGAGTGTCCTTTGTAATTCCTGCATTATTAACAAGAATATCTACCGGGCCCAGTTCTTTAGAGAACGTGCTGAAAGCATGTGTCACTTCATCCTGGCTGGATACATCCAGCTTTATTGCTATGCTTTTGACCCCGATTTCCTTTATCTCTGTTGCGGTCGCTTCAGCGCTTTCAAAATTTACATCAGTTATTGCAACGTTAGCACCCTCTCTGGCCATTCCAATGGCGATTGACTTTCCAATACCCTGGGCAGCACCTGTAATAAAAGCGTTCTTGTCTTTAAGTCTCATGTTACCTTCCACATTAAGAAGGTATTTTAGCAGATAGAAGAAAAAATCGGAATATATTTGATTTTTTCAATAATAAGGAAATATCAGGAAATTGAGTGACAGGGACAGACCAGGCCTCTAAAAAATAAACCCGGGCTAAGGTCCTGTTAGCGGAATACAGAATTGATTTATATTTTGTTGAATGGAGCTATATTACTCAGCGATATCGCTGTTACCGTTGCGAAGTTTAAATGCATTTGCAAGTCCCTGAATAACAGATGCCATTGAATATAATTTACTGCTGGCAGCATTTGATTGCTGGGCATCGCTTGCTGTCTGCCGGGTTATATGGGAAACAGATTCCAGGTTTGAGGCCACTTCTTCACCTGTGGTGGATTGCTCCTGGGTTGCAGAGGCAATATTCTGTATCATCAGTAACACTTTGGACTGAATCAACTATCTGTTTAAGGGAGTTTCCGGCCTGGTTGGCCAGCTCCACGCCTGACTCTACATCTGTTGTCCCGACCTTCATGGACTCGACTGCCCTGTTTGATTCTTCCTGTATGGTTTTTATCATGTCCCCGATTTCATTGGTGGATGCAGTTGTTTTCTCTGCCAGTTTTCTTACTTCGTCAGCAACAACAGCAAAACCTCTTCCCTGCTCACCTGCACGGGCAGCTTCAATTGCTGCGTTCAGGGCAAGAAGGTTAGTCTGACCGGCTATATCATTGATTACTTTAATGATCTCTCCAATCTGCTCGGAACTATTGCCCAATGTCTCGATTGTTTTTGCTGATTCATTAACCGAAACCGCAATTTTACTCATTCCAGTGATAGTTTCGGTCACTACATAGCCTCCTTTTATGGCAAGTTCAGTTGCTTCCTTTGCAGAGGTTGCAGCATTGGTTGCATTTTGTGATACATCCATGAAAGATGCGCTAAGCTCTTCCATTGCAGCAGCTGCCACTGTAGTCTGGGAGGACTGTTCCTGTGCATTTAAATCTATTTGTGATGCTGTGTTTGAAACTTCTCTTGAATTTTCATTAAGTGTATGGATCTTGCTTTTTAACTGTGATATGAATTTGCTGAGCTTTGCTGTAGCCATGTTGAAGTGTGACGCAAGAATTCCGAACTCGTCCTTTCGGGACTCGTCCATGAGGATACTGAGATTGCCATCTTCAAATCCTTCAGCAATATGTGAAAGCTCCTTAATTGGTGACATTGTGGAGCGGTAGAGCTTTACAGCATTTAATAAAATAGCAATTAAAATAAATAATAAAACAGCGACGATCATATACTGAACGGTCTCTGTTTTTTTTGAGTTCGTATTAACAACGGACCGTGCTGAATCAGAGAGTTTACTGACAGTGTTGACCAAATTGTCAGCTTTCGTAATTAATCTGCCATATTCGATCATCAGATCATCTACATCCATATCACTGGAGTTGTCTTTAAGATAAGGTGCTGCCTTCTTTTTTATCTCCTTCCACTCTGGATTAATTGTATTAAACATTTCGTCATGAATTTTTTGGTCATCAATTTTATCGAGTAAATTAATATGCAACTCTTCAAAACCTTTGACACCTTTTTTAACGATGTCAACAGATTGTGGTGTCCACTCAGTGATGATCACCTCATTAATACCCCTGAGCATCATTTGTAAATATCTCGCCTGGTTATCAAAAGCATTGGCATTGGATGCCTGTGTTGAGACATGCCGGTATCCCAACAGCAGGATTAATCCTGTTGTTAATATAAAAATAGCCTGAAAGCAGGACGATAGTATTAATTTTTTCTTTAAGGTCATAATCTCTCCCTTTCACATTATTAAAACGGGATAATGAACATAGAACTTGAGGTTGACCAAAAACAGATTTTGATAGACATTACGGCTTGATTCAGATCTTGACTTCATATTACAGCAGACGTATGGATATATGAAAACTGTTGTTTACGCTTTAAAAAACCGTAAATAGTGATAATATTCCTTCATGCATGAGAATAGGCGATCAATGCTGAAACTGCACTGTAAGGTCATATGGTCCCACAGGGCAGAGTCCACTGGTTTGACCGAGAAAATAGGGATGGAAGTTGAGTTGCCGCCTCCGGGTTTTATAAATTTAT
>CALZMZ010000080.1 GCA_945788685.1 Thermodesulfovibrionia bacterium
CGCGACTGGTTGCGCCCATTGTCCGCAGGATTGCGATCTCACGCGCCTTCTCGATTACAATCATAATCAGATTGCTTATGATGTTAAAGGACGCGACAAGAATAATCAGAGTAAGAATGATAAACATAACGATCTTTTCCAGTTTCAGGGCAGAAAATAAATTTCTGTTCATCTGCATCCAGTCTCTTGCGTAATAGGGAGGACCAAGCATAAGCTCTATATCGTCAGACAGTTTTCCTGCATTGTAAAGATCATCTGTTTTCACTTCAATACCTGTAACTGACTCGCCGTAATTGAAGAACTTCTGTGCCTGTTTGATATTAATAAAGGCCAGGCTTGAGTCGTATTCATACATGCCTGCTTCAAAAAAACCGGCAATCCTGAATTTTTTCATCTTGGGTATCATACCGAGAGGACCGACTTCACTGACAGGAGATACCATCTCTATCTCGTCGCCAATAAACAGGCCGAGGTTTCTCAAAAGTTCTCTGCCTAATATTAAACCCGGCAGTTCCTGTCCCTCGATTAATCCATTTATACTGCCTGATTTCAGGTTATGAAGAATTTCCGTAGTACCTGCTCCGTCAACAGGATCAATCCCCCTGACAACAACACCGTGTGCCCGGTCACCTGATCTGAGCATGACCTGGCCATAAATAAAAGGTGCGGCATCAATTACCCCGTTTACTTTTCTGATCTGCTGCTGAACTGTTTCGAAATCCCGTATACGCCCCTTATATGTGAGTGTTACAACATGGGCATTTACACCAAGAATCTTCTCCTGGAGGTCTTTATGGAAGCCGCTCATCACTGAGAGAACGGTTATAAGCGTCATTACACCAAGTGCAACCCCGGCAATCGAAATAAATGTATTAAGAGAGATCCCCCTGTGTCTTTTTTTTGATCTGAAATATCTGAAAGCCAACAGGACTTGATAAGGAAAATTCATAATAAACAGGGTCCGAGGGTTCGAGGGTTCAAGGATTCAAAGGAGTGAGTTTGGCACGACTCTTCATGAAGACCCGCATTGAGGTTCAAGGGGGGCAGTGATTTTATTTGTTTGCTAACCATATATATGTTTCGTCTGTTTATTCCGCGATCCCTGGATCCCTATACCCCTGGGCCCCTTAACCCTGTTTCAGTGCTCCGGCCTTAACTGCGGGAAAAGTATCACATCTCTTATAGAAGCGGTGTTGGTCAGGATCATGAGAAGTCTGTCTATTCCAATACCTTCCCCTGCGGCCGGCGGCATTCCGTACTCAAGTGCCCTCACAAAGTCTTCATCCATGTAACTGGCCTCTTCGTCGCCTGCTTTTCTGGCTTCCACCTGCTCAAGGAACCTGCTCATCTGATCTGCAGGGTCATTCAGTTCAGAAAAAGCATTGGCTATTTCCCTTCCGCCAATAAACAGCTCAAACCTTTCTGCAAGCTCAGGATCTTCTTTTTTCCTCTTTGCAAGCGGCGAAAGTTCAACGGGGTAATCAGTAATGAACACGGGTTGAACCAGTTTGGGCTCGACTTTTTTTGAAAAAATCTCATCCAGTATTTTTCCGTGACCGGCTTTTTTCTCGATGTCTATCTTATTGGTATCAGCAAACTCCCTGGCTTTTTCAATATCCTTGAATACATCCCGTGGTACCCCCTGCTTGTCCATGGCATCCATCATGCTCATGCGCGGCCAGGGCGGGGTGAAATCAATGACTTCTCCAGCATTATCCCCTGCATCCTCACCAAAAGGGACGTGCAGGCCTCCGTTGATCTCCTGGCAGAGGTGCGGTATAAGCTCTTCCGTAAAATCCATCAGAAAGTTGTAATCCTTATAAGAGATGTAAAACTCAAGCATGGTGAACTCCGGATTATGTTTTGCGGATATTCCTTCGTTCCTGAAATTCTTGTTTATCTCATACACCTGTTCATAACCTCCAACAAGGAGTCTTTTTAAATAAAGCTCAGGGGCTATCCTGAGAAACAGATCAAGACCCAGTGCATTATGATGTGTTTTAAAAGGGCGGGCTGCAGCTCCACCCGGAATCTGGTGCATCATGGGAGTTTCCACCTCTATAAATCCCCTGTCATCAAAAAAATTTCTGATAGTCTTGATAAGTTTACTTCTTTTTGAAAAAAGGTCTTTAACATGAGGGTTGACAATCAGGTCAACATATCTCTGTCTGCACCTGGTTTCGATATCCTTAAGCCCGTGCCATTTTTCGGGCAATGGTCTGAGTGACTTACAGAGCATGGTCAAAGTACTGATTTGCACTGTAAGTTCGTTGGTCTTTGTCCTGAACAGTTTTCCGCTCACTCCTACTATGTCGCCGATATCGAGGTTTTTAAAAATACCCTGGCTGCCTGTGATCACATCTTTACTGAAATAAAGCTGGATCCTGCCTGTACCATCCTGAATATGGGCAAAGGCTGTTTTACCGAAATTTCTCAGGGAGATAATTCGACCGGCAACAGTGCATTCAATATTTTCTGATTCAAGCTCATCTTTGCCAACGGTCTCAAATTCCCTGATGATATCGGCAGCTTTCCTTGTAACGGCAAATGCATTGCCGTATGGATCAATATGTTCTTCGCGAAGTCTGTCCCGCTTTTTGATTCTTTCCTGTACCTGTTCGTTACCTTCTTCCAATGTCTGCCTTTCTAATAATTGAAAATGGGGAATACATTAGGAAATTGAATAAGGAATGATATTGAAAGCTTCAGTTTTATTGCTCTGATTTTCCTATTCATCCAGGAGTCCGGAGAGTATCCGGGTCTTTTCTTCGACCATCCTGTCAAAATCTTCCTGACTGGTTTTGAGTTTAAAAAGTTCATCTGCTATCCCAAATGCTGCCATGACCGTGGCCCTGGTCTGGTTAATATTCGGAACAGCGCTGTATATCTCTTTCAGTTTTTCATCAATGTACCTGGCCAGAGATTTAATGTATTCTTCACTCTCTTCAGTCTTGATAGAGTAACTCTGCCCGAGTATTTTGACTTCCACTGACTGCATTGTGTCTCCTAAATTTCCACTGACTCAAGTTCCTGCAGAAGGGTCTCCACCTGGGAACGTACTGTTTCACGTTCAATGGTGAGCTTATCTATATCGTTTTTAAGAGCGTCAACGCTTTTAAGATCCTGTCGAGCAGCTCTTAACTCCTCATCTTTTTTCTGTAAAGCTTCTTTTAAGTCATCTATTTTACTGTTTAATTTATCTTTATCTGATTTTAATGCCTTAAGTTTCGCTATGACCTTTGTTATTTTATCTTCTAGAATCTGAATATTATTCAAAGATGTTACCTCCTTCACAGAACTGGACATGTAGTGATATCTAAGCATGTAACTTATCAAAGGTAAGGTCAAAAAGTAAAGCGCTTTTTAATAAGCGAAAACCCTTTTGTTGCCTTATAATCAGGCATTTAACGTGATGGAAATGTCAGGCAAAGGTGTCGCCTGCAATAGGTGGAAAATCGCATATTGTTGAAATAAGGCATGGTAATAAATGGTTTGCTCGATCTGCTTACCAACAGGCAGGACATCTAGTGGAGTGAAGTCAACACTGCTGAACTACGACCCTCATCTGAAATTTCAGCCGATGTATAATAAAAGATCCTTCGCTTCATTCATGTCAGGTACAACCCGTTACGAGATGACACATTATTGCATTATAGAGTTTTTCAACAGCATATACGGGTATCTCCGGGGTCCTGTATTCCATTGACGGGCAGGCCGTTGATCGACCTGTATTGCCAGTAACTTTTAAGGACTTTTTTAACATATCTCCGGGTCTCATTATAAGGTATGTTTTCTATGAATTCCGTAATATCATCCTTATAGTACTTCCCAATCCATTTGTTAACGATGTTCTCTCCTGCATTATAGGCCATGATTGCAAACGGAAGATGATTGAATTCATCGGAAAGTTTTGTAAGGTACTGTGTGCCCAGAAAAATATTCTTTCTCGGATCATAAAGGTCCTGTCCATTATTGATTTTAATGCCCGCATCACCTGATATTCTCCGGGCTGTAGACGGCATTAATTGCATTAATCCAACTGCTCCGGCCCAGGAAAATGCCTCTGGATCAAAACGGCTTTCTTCTCTGATCAGTGCAGCAACTAAATGGGCTTCAACCTTGCCCGGAGCAGAGGCCTCCGCGATAATGTCCCAGAAAGCAAGAGGGTAGGAATATGGCAGGTACTCCTTTTCATGTCTTGGTTCAGCATGGTAGATTGCTTCTTTGTATCTGCCCAGCGAAACCGCCATGTATGTCAGGTACAGACTGACTTCCTTTGTATCGGCTTTTTTGAGTGCAGCTGCTATTTCATTGGCAGCCTCTTCTTTCATACCAGTGAAAATAAGCGCCTCTATCCTTTGGTATGTCTCACCTTCCGGCGTTTCAGGTTTTACGATATCGATTTTCTCAGGCAATGATTGAACCGATTTAAGCTTAATGAGATATCCGTAATAACTCTCATCTGAAGGAAGTCCATAAAACATATTGTTCTTATCGCTTTCACATAAGACGTTATTGCTGTTTGATCCCTGCTTTTCCTGCAGTTTACTGCATTCGAGCGCTATTTTTTCCCTGGCCTTTGCCTCCCAGAAAAGATATTTGTAATAGTTTCTGCTCGTGTCATTTAATGCCAGTTGAGTAAAATGGGACAGGGAAATGCTGTAATCCCCGTAGGTATAATTCATCCACCCCAGACCCCATAATGCATCTTCAGCATAATTCGGGAAACGTTCAATCACTGTATTGTAGAGTACTGTTGCTTTGCTCACATTCCCCTGTCTCCTATATTCGTCTGCTTCCATCAGCAACAGGCGGGCAAGATGCCTGTCATCCGGATATTTTTCATCCATGGCCGATTTTAATTTTCTGAACTCAGTGAGATCATTGATCCTGTAATAAGAGCGGGCCTGCCAGTACATTGATTCTGCGGTATCGATTGATCCAAAACTTATTGCAGATTCCTTATACCGTTTGGTTCTGAACTGACACATACCGATTGAATTTATCAATGTATCTTTCTCTTCCTGATCAGCAGCGGTTTTGAGGACTTCCATATATTGAGATTCAGCATTTCTATATGAATGCTGTTTAAACAGGTTTTCAGCTCTTGTTAAAATTTCATCTCTGGTAAATGTGTCAGCTTCGAGTACTTTAAGTTCACTCAATGCATTTTCTGACAATGGTACAGCATTAAGATAGATATCCTTATAAATGTCTACAGCTTTATTCATCTCGCCTTCAATATTAAGTAATGTTGCAAGTGTGAGTTTGGATTCCCAGTCAGATGGATAGTTAATGACATATTCAGAAAGGGTCTCTATAGCTTCCCTGTCCCTGCTTAACATGAGCAGTGATGATATCGCTGATTTTTTGGCGTTTTGAATTAACAGATTGTTCATAATAAGCAGTGCGGTCTCAATGACCTTCTCATGTTTCTCTGTTGCAACATAAACATCAATGAGGAGCTTTAAAGCATAATCACTAAGAAGGGGGTATGCTTCAGATGCTTTTGACAGATAGTCCTCGGCTTTGTCAAAAGCCTTCTCTTCTTTATACAGTCTTCCGAGAAGGAGCAGGGCCTTGTCTTTGTCCGGCCGGTCGTTCCTGATTATATCGAGCAGGATCTGCTCGCCTTCCCTGTTAATGTATTGATTTATCAATTGAGAGGCTTTTTTTAATTCAGTGCTGTCCTGAATAATCACGTCATTTTCGACGGGATCGGTTTCAACGGATTCTGTTTGGATGTCTGGAATCTCTTCAGCAGCAAAACTGATATTGAGGCTGAACATTATTAATGTTAAAAGGAAAGAGAATGAAAACAGAACATATGATCTTGAATTAAAATATTGAGACATACTGTACAAGAGATCGTATTTATTTCCCATTATGAATTGAAAAGAAGGTGATGGAGGCGACGAGCGGATTCGAACCGCTGAATCGAGGTTTTGCAGACCCCTCCCTTACCACTTGGGTACGTCGCCGGATTACTGCAGGGTCAAGGGGTAAAGGGGAAAGGGTTAACATATCCCCTTGTCCCTTATCCTTAAAGCCCTTAACCTTGTTTTTTAAATGGAGCGGGAGACGGGTATCGAACCCGCGACCCCAACCTTGGCAAGGTTGTGCTCTACCACTGAGCTACTCCCGCAATAACTGTATAAAATAACATTTTTATACCTGTGAAAGTCAACTAATCCCCTTAGTGTGAAGTAAATTGTGAAGTAGAAATTGTCCAATTATTGAACAGCCTCCACATATCGACTTTGTGAACTAAGGGCTTTTCCTGTCATAGCCGTATTTAGGATATTTACAGCATTTTTCAAGTGTGCAGGTGCAAGGTGTGAGTACTTAAGAGTCATTATAAGACTTTTACGACCTAAGAGCCTCGATGACCCTCTCCCGAATTGATGGACACTTCAAATAAATAGTAGTATTGAAAAGGAGGTGTACACATTTAAGTTTGTGTATTCTATATCAGGGGAAGCTCAGATTGAAAGTGATAATGCCTGGATCACTTTCAATGAATACAAGCGACAACGCTGCGGACACTACTTGTCAGTTGCATCCGTTTGTTCGTCACTGTCCACCTTCTTCCACGATCTGACATACTCAATGCTGAAAGTAGCAGGAAGATTTTCTGGATTGGGGAGTCCAAAAATGGTCTGGCTGTCAATGTTCATATGTAATGGTTGATGCCAGTGAGTGTTTTTCAATTTTCGCACTAACTCTCCGTCTACATACCATTTAATCATCTTCTCATCCCATTCCAGAGCATAGACATGAAAGTCGTCGGCCATTCGAAACGGGACAGCCCGTTTGCCTTGTTTGTACCAATGTTTCCTTCCGTCTTCCGGTGTATTAAATACATGAACATTCATATGGTATACCCGCTCGCGATCAGGGCACTTTTGCTTTGCTCGGAGCGTGTGCGTAGAACCAAAATGAACTGGACGCGCGGGAATCCATCGGTCTGCACTTGATTTCAAAATAACCATACAAAACCTTAGTTTTACTTTTAACGGTAGCCGTTGTGAATGTGTGATACCCCGCCGGTAAGTCCGTCAAGTCTTCCACTCGCGTTGTCAAATGGAGTTTGCCGTCACTGATTGAAACGTTATCCCTGGAGAAGAAACCGGGCTTAATGCCATTGTAGATGGGGTTATGATCATGCCATTTTGTCGAATCCAGGTGGTCTCCCTCGAACTCGTCGGTCAGTTCCGATATCGGTACCCACCCGTTTCCTGACGATGGATGTTTCAATAGAGCTGTGGAACTGCAAGCGCAAAACAGCATTCCCATCAAGACCATGGCTGTTGTGTTTGTCTTTCTCATAAGTTGACTCCAAATGCTCAACGCGCGGATATCTGAAGAGTATCTGTACGATATTTATAGCCAGACATCGATTAATGTAATAAAAGTCATTAAGTACAATAAGTCACTGCAGGTACTCTTTCATCGTCCATGAATATTTTAAGCTTTTCATAAAAGTATCATGTTAATCTTACGCAAATAACAATCATTTAGAATCTCTTCAATTCTTCTTGCCACATTCTGAATATTTCACCATCTTCACCTATAATTGGTTAAATAATATTATTCGTATTGTTATAAATCAGAAAACTCGAAATATTGAATGTCCAGTTTATTCCTTTATTAACATGATAGACGACATTCATCTATCTCTGTAAATTTGTTCTTAAAGGGATATGGCATGAAAAAAGAATCTTTATCCGAGTTCCAAAAATTATTACGCCAAGTTGGTTTGTTCAACAAAGTATATCCCAAGATAAACTAATAGGGCAAGAAAAAAGTGTAATGATAGACCTTTTATCGTTCGTTAGAAATGTTAAAAGTAGCGACTCGGCCCGATTCATTGATACTTAGATATTATGAAGAATAAAGGGGCCTGCATAACCAGACCCAAAAAACTAAAGTGAAGTAAGTGTGAAGTTGAACGCAGAAAAAAAGAGGAGAATAGAGCAATGTCTATCCCCCCTTAACCCCCTTTTCTTTTATCAGCTACAATTGAGGAATAATTGGTAGACTTTCTGGGATAGCGTAGTTGCCCTGGCAAGGTTGTGCTTTATCACTCAGCTATTCCCGCAATACTAAGTCAAAAGTGATAAGTTGAAAGTTATAAGTCACAATAACGTTAAACAACAATCAGGATTAACGATTCGAACGCCCGATATATATGACCCTGGACCTTTAACTCTTAACTAAAAAAAGCGAATAGTCTATAATAGACAACTAAAATATTAATTAAATAATGACGGTTTTGTCAAATGTTCTATCCCGAATACAAAGAGTTTGCGAAGAAGGCAAAAGAAGGCAACCTGGTTCCTGTATACAGGGAAATCCTGGCTGATCTTGATACCCCGTTATCTGCTTTTCTGAAGCTTAAGAGCAGGAGATGTTTCCTTCTTGAAAGTGTTGAAGGCGGCGAGAAATGGGCCAGATATTCCTTTATCGGCACTGATCCTTCCGTGATAATTGAGGGCAGGGGGAAGAATGTTGTTATCAGGGAAGGTAAAAATAAAAAGAAAGTTACGTTTGATAATGATCCGCTCGAGGTCATATCAGATTATATAAATGAGTATAAACCGGTGACCACACCCGGACTGCCGAGGTTTTTTGGCGGCTTTGTAGGTTACATCGGGTATGATACTGTCCGATTTTTTGAACACCTGCCTGACAATCGCCGTGACGGTCTTAATCTTCCGGACATATTTCTTATGCTGACTGACACTCTGGTTGTTTTCGATAATCTTACTCATAAGATCCAGGTGATTTCCAATGCTCATGTTAAATCCAGTCCTGAAAAGGCATATAAAAAGGCCCGGTCACAGATTAATAAAATAGTAAGGAAACTGAGGTCCAGGACGGTAATGCCTAAAAAGAGCAGAAAGTCATCTAGTGACGGGTCCGGGCTGCAAAAAACCAGATTCAGGTCCAACTTTACAAAAAATGGATTTATAAAGGCCGTTGAAAAAACCAAGAAGTATGTAAGGGCGGGAGATGTAATTCAGACTGTTATCTCACAGAATTTTGAAAAAGAAACCGACGTTCAACCTATTAATGCATACAGGGCGCTTCGGGTCATTAATCCTTCACCGTATATGTATTATCTTGAAACAGGATCAAGTACTATCGTAGGATCATCTCCGGAAATCCTGGTCAGGGTTGAAGGCGATACTCTGGAATTACGACCGATTGCCGGAACAAGGAGAAGAGGTAAAACTCCTGATGAAGACATGTACTTTGAGGAAGAACTCAAGGCCGATCCAAAAGAGATGGCCGAACATATCATGCTGGTTGATCTGGGCAGAAATGATCTTGGACGCGTCGCTGAGACAGGTACTGTCAGAGTAACAGACCTGATGACCATAGAGCGGTATTCTCATGTGATGCATCTGGTGACAAATGTTAAGGCACGGTTAAAGAAAAGCAGAAATGTATTTGATGTACTCAGAGCATCTTTCCCGGCAGGCACGGTCAGCGGTGCTCCAAAGATAAGGGCCATGGAGATCATCGAAGAGCTGGAACCGACAAAGAGAGGGCCCTATGCCGGTTCTCTGGGGTATTTTGATTTTTCAGGTAATATGGACATGTGCATTATAATAAGGACTATCATATTTAAAAATAATAAAGCATATATTCAGGCCGGAGCAGGTATAGTAGCGGATTCAGATCCTGAACTGGAATACAAGGAGACACTGAATAAAGCGAGAGGCATGTTCAGAGCTATAGAAATGGCTGAGAATGAATTGAGCTAGGAGTAAAGAATGTTATTAATGATTGACAACTATGATTCTTTTACATATAACCTCGTCCAGTATCTGGGGGAGCTTGGCGAAGACATCAGGGTATACAGAAACGATAAAATTACAATTGATGAAATAGAAGCGTTACATCCGGAACGCATTGTGATCTCTCCGGGACCCTGTACCCCGAAGGAGGCAGGTATATCAATAGAGGTGGTAAAGTATTTTGCCGGCAAGCTGCCGATATTGGGGGTATGCCTTGGTCATCAGTCTGTGGGCGCGGCATATGGTGCAAAAATTGTGAATGCACCAAGGTTGATGCATGGTAAAACATCAATGATATATCATGACGGCAAAACAATTTTTAAAGACCTGCCGAATCCATTTGAGGCCACCAGATACCATTCTCTCATAATAAAAAAAGACACACTGTCAAGGGAATTTGAAATTTCAGCCTGGACAGACAGGGACGAGATAATGGGCGTGCGGCATAAAAAACTTGCTATTGAAGGCGTTCAGTTTCATCCTGAATCAATTCTTACAAAAGCAGGAAAGGACATGCTCAGGAATTTCCTCGGACTGAGCATATCCTGATCGGATGATCATTATATTTTCATTTCAATTCGCGTAATAATACTGATCATCCGGCTAAAGTGTGTGCGTTTGTTTCCGAAAAAAATTAACACTTGTTTTATACTTGTTATTAGATAATTCTGGAACGTATTCTATGAAATTACATCACCACACAGCATTTTCATTGGCTGCATCAGGGACTCTTTACTTATTGACTAAATCATGGGGATTAGCAATTGCAAGTTTTATTGCGGGGATATTTATCGACCTCGATCACTTCATAGATTATTTCCGTGAGCATGGCATAAATCTCGATATTAAAAAGTTTTTCAGGATCTGTAAAAATGCTCAATTCAATAAAATTATATTGCTGTTTCATGGCTGGGAGTGGCTGATTGTAATCTGTACAATTGCATGGTGTTCGGGCTGGGACCCATTGATGACAGGAATTGTCATAGGCCTTAGCCATCATATGATTCTTGACATATTTTACAACAGTAAAAACCTCAGGGCATATTCAATTATCTGGCGCTGGTCAAAGGGATTTGAGTTTGATACTGTATTCCCCAATTTGACTCCCAAAAAATATGAATACAAAAATTCATTAGACAGGACGTAACCCTCACATAGACCATCTTTCAGATTTTAATTCCTCACTAAACGATCTCTATATGATAAAATGGTTTTTCGTTAAAAGCCTTTACCTCGATAACCAAAACAGATAAAGAGGAGGGAAGAATGATAAAGAAAACTATTCAGTCATTAATTGACGGGCAGAACCTCTCTGAAGATGAAATGATAGAAGCAATGAAGGTCATAATGGAGGGTAATGCTACTGATGCGCAGATAGCGGCGTTCCTTACTGCCCTGAGGATCAAGGGAGAGACTGTTGAAGAGATAACAGGAGCGGTCAGGGTGATGAGAGAAAAGGTCATGGCAATCAAGTCTCCACCTCTAACTGTTGATACATGCGGTACTGGAGGAGATATGTCTCACACCTTTAATATATCCACTACAACCGCTTTTGTCGTTGCTGCCTGTAATGTTCCGGTTGCCAAACATGGAAACAGGTCAGTGTCAAGCAGCTGCGGAAGTGCTGATGTTCTTGAAGCATTGGGTGTTAAGATTGATCTTGAACCTTCAAAAGTGGAACAATGTCTTGAGTCAACAGGGTTTGGCTTTATGTTTGCACCGTTGTTTCACCCGGCAATGAAATATGCAATAGGACCAAGAAAAGAAATGGGAGTACGGACCATCTTTAATATTCTCGGTCCGCTGACAAATCCTGCCGGTGCTGAAAGACAGGTAATGGGAGTCTTCAATGGCGATCTGACCGAACCCCTTTCACATGTGATGGCAAATCTTAAAGTCAAACATGCTTTTGTTGTTCATGGACAGGATGGGCTTGATGAGATCACCAGCACTGACCGGACAAAAATATCAGAGTTAAAGGACGGGAGTGTAAAAACATATTTTATGTCACCTGAAGACTTTGGTTTCAGCAGGTCAGCTGTGTCTGATCTTAAAGGCGGAAACGCAGAAAATAATGCAAAGATAACTCTTGATATTTTAAAAGGACAGAAGGATGCGAAGCGTGATATAGTCCTGATGAATGCAGCAGCAGCGTTAATGGCAGGAAACAGGGCCGGTGAATTCAATGAAGCTGTTTCTGTAGCTGCTGATGCTATTGATTCAGGGGGAGCACGGAAAAAACTTGAAGAAGTGATAAAAGTCAGCAACAGTTTATAAATAATATTAAGCCTTTTTTAAAATCATTAGAACATCACTTTTCAATAAGCCAGGACCTGATTAATTTCAACATTAAGGCAGAAGAATTATTCTGTTCAACCGTGCTCTATATAAATCTATAAAGCAACAGGATCATGACAAGTCTTAAACTCCTTTCATGAATTCATTCTGTAGGACAAATACTGACATAAAAATCATCCAATTTAGGATTTAATCATTGTCAGATCTGTTGTATGTTGTTATTAAGGCGGTTTTTTAATTATTTGGAAAATTAATAATTATTAAAACAAGAGGTGATATAAATGCAATATCCTCAGTGTTTAAATGAAAGCTGCACACATAACGATAAATATCGTTGCAAGGCCGAAGTTCTCGATGAGGACATTATTTGTAAACAGGGCAAAGCTGAAGCTTTAAAAAAGGATAAATAGCAATTAGTTTTAACAGGCAGTCAGGACAAAGGCAGGTCATATTTATATGACCTGCCTTTGTCGTATTTTACATTAAACTAATTACTACTTTCCCAGCAGGCCCTTGAGTTTGTCTACTGAATCCCCGACAGTACCCTTAACAGTTTTTTCCACGGTACCTTTAATATCCGTGATAGAACCTGCGGTTGCTTTAACTACATTCTTATTTACGGCTGCAAGTACCTGCTCCATTGCTTTGGAAACGCTTGATCCGTCTTTGTCCTTGCCAATGTCTTTCAGGTGGATATCCGGTAAATCAAGGGAGAGCTCCTGCCCCTGAAGAGCAGTAACGCTCATAGTTACTTTGCCGTTTTTCACAATGAAATTATTAATCTGTATATTAGTTTCTGATTTTGCACCGTTTTCTTTTCCTGCAGCGGTTTTTTCACTTGCTCCGGAAAAGGACTCAATATTTTTCATCAGAGCTTTGATATTATCTCCTTTCATGGCTTTTTCATAGGTGATATCCGGTGCATCTATATATATTTCTTCGATGATAATCCTGTCAGAAAAAACTGATTTGACGTCCATGGCAAGTCTGACCTCATTCAGCTTAAAAGCACTGTCTGATTTAAATCCTTTGGGGTTGCCTATAAACAGTCCTTTAAGTGCACCCTTGCCGGAAAGGAGAGAAATGCTGACATCCTGAAGTCTGACATCAGCGCCTAATGCTCTTGGTCCAATCTTTTCTACGCCCCCTTTAATAATGGAATTAACAGAAAAACCCAGCCCAACAATAATAAGTATGATCAGAATGGGAACAATTATAAGAATCTTTTTCATATTAGCCTCCGTTTACCCGTTCCTGAATTTTTACAATGACGTTCTCCACGATATTCTCCTTTTTAAAAATGTTTATTAGACAGTGTTGACTAGAATGATTTTATTTTATACCAAGATTTGGTACTTGTCTACTAAATTTCTATAAGAAATTATTCAGATATTATAAATGTTCCGAGGTGATAACATCGGATTATTTCAGTGTCATATTTGTACTGACATTGAACAATTACGAATTGTATTTACTTATTTTACAAACGCTGGTATCTTTTCTTAACATATTGAAAATAAGACCTAAATTATGACTGTTCATTGAAGTTAGCAGTATAATCCCATGTTGCATTATGTTCGTCAGTTCAATTGACTATGGCTTTATAGTTAGTATAAAATTCATTCATGCATTCCAGTTATATTCCTCTTCATTTACATACAGAATACAGTCTGCTTGATGGCGGGATCAGAATAGATGACCTTATCGCAATGGCGAAAAAATACAATCTTGCGGCGATAACAATAACGGATCACGGTAATCTGTTTGGCGCAATTGATTTCTATAACAGGGTCTCAAAAGCAGGGTTAAAACCGATTATCGGATGTGAGGTATATGTTGCTCCTGACTCCCGGTTTAATAAAGGCGCAAAAGGCTCACATGAATCTTCTTTCCATCTGATACTTCTGTGCAGGAACCTTGATGGTTACAGAAACCTGTGTCGTCTGGTAAGCAGTGCATATATAGAAGGATTTTATTATAAGCCGAGAATAGATAAGGACATACTCGAGCAGTACAGCGGCGGGTTGATTGGACTGACTTCATGTATGAAAGGAGAGGTACCATATTACCTCGCTTCAGGCAATATTGACAAGGCCAGGGAGGCTGCTCTTGAGTACAGAAGAATCCTTGGTGCTGAGAATTTTTTTCTGGAAATACAGGCAAATGAAATGCCTGAACAGGATGTGCTTAACCGCCAGATCATGGAATTGAGTAAAGACCTGCATATACCTGTTGTTGCTACCAATGATACCCATTATCTGCTGAAAGATGATGCAAGGGCCCATGAAGTTCTGCTCTGTATCCAGACCGGAAAGACCCTGAATGATGCAGAAAGGATGAAACTTTCTACAGAGGCATTTTATTTTAAAAGTCCTGAAGAAATGCAGGAGACGTTCAGGGACTTTCCAGAGGCCATCGAAAATACAAGAAATGTTGCCGAGAGGTGCAACCTTGATTTCAAGTTTGATGAGTTCAGGCTGCCCAAATTCAAACTGCCTGAAGGAAGCAGCGATGACAGTCATGTAATGAAGATTGCAGAAAAGGGGCTTGCTGAAAAACTGGGTGGGTCCATACCTGAAGAATATGCCGTGCGACTCTCGATGGAACTCAAGATGATACGGAAGATGGGCTTTTCTTCCTATTTCCTGATCGTGTGGGACTTCATACATTTTGCAAAGGAAAAAGGCATTCCTGTGGGGCCGGGAAGGGGTTCTGCAGCAGGCAGCCTTGTCGCATACGGACTTGATATAACTGATATTGACCCTATCAAATACGGATTGCTCTTTGAAAGATTCCTTAATCCTGAAAGAGTAAGCATGCCGGATATAGATGTTGATTTCTGTATGGACAGAAGGTCTGAAGTTATAGATTATGTTACTGAGAAATATGGAAAGGACCATGTTGCTCAGATAATTACTTTCGGTACCATGCAGGCCCGTGCTGTTATCCGAGATGTCGGAAGGGCCATGAATATACCCTATGCAGAAGTGGACAAGGTGGCCAAGCTTATTCCCATGGTATTAAAAATCACGCTTAAGTCTGCCCTGGAAATGGAACCCAGGCTGAGAGAGATGTATGAATCAAGACCTGAAATTAAGGAACTTATCGATGTTGCCCAGCGTCTTGAAGGTATCTCAAGGCATGCCTCTACACATGCTGCGGGTATAGTAATTTCACCTGAACCTCTCACAGACTTTCTTCCTTTATACAAGGCCCCAAATGATGAGGCCATTGTCACCCAGTTTGACATGGATGCGATAAAGAAACTCGGTCTCCTGAAATTCGATTTCCTGGGACTCAAGACCCTTACTGTCATAGATAGAGCTGAAAAGCTTATCAATGAAACCAGACAGGAAAATCAGGACAGCAGCCGGCAATTTACCATAGCTGATATAGCGCTAGATGACAAAGAGACTTTTACGCTTCTCTGCAATGCAAGAACAGCAGGAGTATTTCAGCTTGAAAGTTCGGGAATGAAAGACCTCTTAAAGAGAATGAAGCCCGGTGTGTTTGAAGATATGATAGCGCTCGTTGCCCTTTACAGGCCCGGACCGCTAGGAAGTGGAATGGTTGATGAATTTATTAAGGGAAAGCATGCAGAGGAAGCCGGCGAAGCAAAGGTATTGGGTTCTCTTGCAAAGTTGAAACTGCCTGTGCTCGATGAGATCCTTAAGGAAACACACGGTATTATTCTTTATCAGGAACAGGTCATGTCCATTGCACACAAAATGGCCGATTTCAGTCTCGCACAGGCTGATATCCTTCGTAAGGCCATGGGCGGTAAAAACCCTGATGAGATGGAAAAAATGAAAAATATTTTCGTTCAGGGACTGAAATCAAACAGAGTTTCGGAGAAAAAAGCAGAGACACTTTACAACCTGATACTTCAGTTCGCCCAGTATGGTTTTAACAAGTCCCACTCAGCTGCCTATGCATTGATAGCCTACCAGACAGCTTTCTTAAAGGCCCATTATCCTGTAGAATTTATGGCTGCTTCAGGTTGTTACTTTTATAAATGAATGTAAAGATATGGGGATCGAGGTACTTCCCCCTGATATAAATAAAAGCAGCAGGGAATTTAACGTGTCCGGCAACTCTATACGCTTTGGTCTTGAGGCTGTAAAAGGGGTTGGAAGTTCAGCCATTGACTCTATACTTGAATCACATCAGGAAGGAGACTTTAATACCTTTTCTGATTTCTGTTCCAGGGCTGACTCACGAAGGGTCAATAAGAAAGTTATTGAAAGCCTGATCAAGTCGGGTGCGATGGACTCGATGGGTAAGAGGGCACAACTCATGACAGTTCTGCCCGAAGTCATGGAATCGGCCGCGCGTATTCAGAAAGACAGAAGTTCGGGCCAGGAAAGTATGTTTGGAGATATTCTTGAACCTGAACCGGAGAGACTTCCTGACGTTCCCGAGTGGAATGATAAAATCCGGCTGGCCATGGAAAAAGAGGCGCTCGGTTTTTATATTACCGGACATCCTCTGAATGCCTTTAAAGAAAAACTGAAAAAACTTAATGTTACAGAGACAAAGGACCTTCATGACCTTCAGGACAGGCAGAACATTGTCCTGGGTGGGATGGTAATGGACATCAAGAAAATACAGACAAAAAGAACAGGCGATCTCATGGCTTACGTTACGATTGAAGATCTGTATGGTATGGTTGAGGTCATTGCTTTTCCTGACGTGTTTAAAGAATGCCAGGAGTTATTGACCGGGGATGAGCCTGTTGTTATTTCAGGAACGATAGATAAGACCGACAAAGGCATGAAAATAATAGCCAATAAAATAGTGTCCATTGATAATACGGAAGATATTCAGAACTATACGCCTCCGAGCAGGTCCAGTAACTTCGGATATGGAAAGAGGTCACGTGAAGAAAATAACAGCAGACCCGAGAGAAAGAAAATAGTTACACTTACTGTATATAATGACAGGCGAGATATGCTGCCCAGGCTTGATGATGTGCTGTCAAAACACACAGGAGACTGCCCGGTTTTCTTAAGGATTGTATCACCTGAAAACTGGGAAACACTTCTCAAGACGAACAGGGAGGTCTTGCCTACCCATGAAATGCTGTCTGAAGCGGAGGCCATTTTGGGTGAGGGACGAGCGTCACTAAGTTAGAGTATGCATGTTAATTTAATATGTCTGAAAGTCATTCCGGCTTGTCTACTTGCCGGTAGGCAGGTCCGGAATCTTCATCGTCCGCAGACTCCCGACAAGCGGGAGTGACAAGCTTATGTCCTTGTCATTCTGGCTTGTCCAGTCGGAGCGACTCTCGGTCGATACGACTAAACTCCGGCTCGCATCGGGAATCTGCCTCATAAGGGTTCTGTTGCTTTTTGTTTGCAGTAATGACATTTCATTAAAAATTGAATAGAATATGATGGTTGAAATAACTATTCAGGAATAAAATGCACTATTATCTCGATTTTGAAAAACCTGTTGCTGAGCTTGAAAATAAGATAGAAGAACTCAGACGCCTTGCTGACGGTAAGGACATGAATATCTCATCAGAGATCAAGAAGCTGAGTAAAAAAGCGCAGGATCTGAGGGCTGATATCTTTTCCAAAATAACGCCCTGGCAGAAGACCCTCATAGCAAGACATCCTGAGCGGCCTTACACCCAGGATTACATCAGGCTTTTACTGGAAGACTTTGTTGAACTCCATGGAGACCGAAGGTTTGCAGATGATCCTTCCATAGTGTCCGGTATTGCAAAATTTCAGGACAGATCTATTGTGGTTATAGGTCACCAGAAAGGCAGGAGTACCAAGGAAAGAATAGAGCGCAACTTCGGACAGCCCCACCCGGAGGGTTATCGCAAGGCTTTGCGGATAATGAAGCTTGCTGAACGGTTCAGCATGCCCATATTAACCTTTATAGACACGCCGGGCGCTTACCCCGGAATAGGTGCTGAAGAGAGAGGACAGGCAGAAGCGATAGCGTTTAACATACATGAAATGTTCGGACTCAGGACACCAATTGTTTCTGTTGTCATAGGCGAGGGCGGAAGTGGAGGGGCATTGGCCCTGGCAGTTGGAGACAGGAT
>CALZMZ010000081.1 GCA_945788685.1 Thermodesulfovibrionia bacterium
CCATGAAACCTTCTGTAAAATCAGCAGATTTCCTTGTTATTGGCGGTGGGGTAGCAGGTTTACGGGCAGCAATCGAGCTTGCATCGCAGGGTACCGTAACAGTACTGACAAAAGATAAACCCACAGAAAGCACCACTGAATATGCGCAGGGGGGAATTGCCGTGGCCTTAAGCGACGAAGACCAGGTAGGAATTCACTATGATGACACTATAAAAGCCGGCGCCGGGTTATGCAATGAAAATGCAGTAAAAGTAATGGTTGAAGAAGGCCCGGAATATATCCGCGAGCTTATCTCATGGGGTGCGGAATTTGATAAGGATGGAACAAAGCTGTCATTTACCCGGGAAGCGGCACATTCAAAGAAAAGAATACTTCATGCCCATGGTGACTCAACAGGAAAGGAAATTGAAAGAGTACTTATTAAAAAGGCCACATCATGCCCTTTAATTTCCAGATATGATTTTGCCTTTACCCTGGACCTGATTAAGGATGGCAGCCGGTGCATAGGAGCCAGCGTTCTCAGAGAAGGATCAGTAATCAATTTCTATGCAAAAGCTGTAATACTTGCCACAGGAGGAGCCGGTCAGGTTTTTTCAAAAACAACCAATCCGGTCATTGCAACGGGTGACGGAATTGCCATTGCCTACAGGGCAGGAGCTTTAATCAGGGATATGGAGTTTGTCCAGTTTCATCCCACTACCCTGTATTCAAGGGGGGCTCCCCAGTTTCTGCTCAGTGAAGCCATGAGAGGCGAAGGAGCGGTCCTGAAAAATATACACAGGCAAAGGTTTATGCCTGAATATCATGAGATGGCCGAGCTTGCATCAAGGGACACTGTGGCCAGAGCAATAGTTTCGGAAATGATAAAGACTGATTCAAAGCATGTATTTCTGGACCTCATGCATCTTGACAGTAAATTTGTAAAGAAACGTTTTCCCCAGATATATTCAACATGTCTTCAGTATGATATTGATATAACCGAGAACCTGGTCCCTGTCAGTCCGGCTGCACATTATATGATGGGCGGAGTGAGTACAGATATTAACGGTGAAACCAGCATTGAAGGGCTTTTTGCAGCAGGAGAGGTTGCCAGTACCGGTGTCCATGGCGCCAACCGTCTCGCATCAAATAGTCTGTTAGAGGGGCTGGTTTTCGGAGCGAGAGTTGGGAAACGTGCTGCAGGTTATGCAGGAGCTAACAGTGAAGTAGCTATTTCCAGACAGGAAGAATTGCCGGACGGAGTAGCTGAATCAGCATTTGATGCTGAGAAAGTTCGCAGTTCATTAAGACAGGTTATGTGGAACAGGGTAGGTATTATAAGATGTCAGAAATCCCTGGATGCTGCCAGGGCCTGGATTGAGAGAAAGGCATACATATTTAAAGCCCCGCTCAGAACCAGAAGGGATTATGAATTAAGGAACATGATGACAGTAGCACATCTGATTGTAGACGCAGCGCTTTTAAGGAGGGGGAGTGTAGGTGCCCATTATCGATCGGACATCAAGGAGCCGGGGGAAAACTGGCAATGCCGCAGCGTATGTGTGAAAGAGAAAGCCCCGTTCTGGGATAAAGAACAAAATTATGCGTAAAGTCAAAATCATCTGCACAATCGGTCCGGCGACTGAATCAGAAAAAAATATACACAGAATGATCAGTTCAGGGATGAACGTTGCCAGACTCAACTTCTCACACGGAACCCACGAAAATCACATAAAGGTTGTTGAGCGTATCAGAAGGGCTGCCAGAAGAAATAATGCTCCAGTAACCATACTTCAGGATTTAAGGGGGCTGAAGATCAGAGTGGGACCATTAAAAAATGGCCCTGTCTTTCTTAAAAAAAATTCGACGTTATATATTAAATCCGGTAGTGCAGCTGGAGATGAAAACCAGATATTCATATCTTACCGCAACCTGTTAAGAGATGTTAAGGTTGGAGATAATATCCTCATTGATGACGGGCTTTTACATTTAAAGGTGACTGGCAGGAAAGACAGCAGACTGATAGTAAGGGTGAAAGAGGGCGGTCTGCTAAGGGAAAAAAAGGGAGTAAACCTTCCCGGATCAAAAATATCAGGACCGGTTTTTACCAGAAAAGACATGGATGACCTGAAATTGGGGATCAAACTCGGAGTTGATTATGTGGCCATGTCATTCGTGCGGTCCGGAAAAGATATCAGGAGAGTAAAAAACTGGCTCAGGAAAAACAATACAGACATTCCTGTTATTGCAAAAATAGAAAACAGACATGCCTTGGAGAACATTGACGATATAATTAATGTTTCTGATGGTGTCATGATTGCCAGAGGAGACCTGGGTGTTGAACTTCCTCCTGAAAATGTGCCATTGATCCAGAAGGAGCTGATAGAAAAAAGTAATATTGCCATGAAGCCAGTTATAACTGCCACACAGATGCTTGAATCCATGACCAGCCATTCAAGTCCTACCAGGGCTGAGGCAGCTGATGTGGCTAATGCTGTACTGGATGGCACTGATGCCTTAATGCTTTCTGCTGAAACATCAATTGGTCAGTATCCTGTTGAGTCCCTGAAAATGATGGACCGGATTATCATCACTGCGGAAACAAGGAAGATTAGAAGTTATAACGCTGAAACCGTTTCATTGAACTTTGCCAGTGCCCTTGCTGAAGCCGCCTGTTCTTCAGCCCGGGATATAAAGGCAAAAACAATTGTTGCATTCAGTCAAAGCGGATTTACTGCCCTGCTGGTATCGAAGTTCAGGCCCCATGCTTCGATAACAGGGTTTACAGGCGATAACGTAATTCAGAGAAAGATGAATCTCTATTGGGGAGTCAATCCTTATATTATGAAAATACCGGGCCATACAGATGAAATGATATCAGCATCAGAAGAGGTCCTGCTTAAGAACAGGATTGTCAGGAAAGGAGATTCGATAGTCATTATTGCCTCGTCTCCATTTGCCCTGGGAGGAAAGACAAATATCATGAAGCTCCACAAGGTCGGGTATTAGCCCTAGTGTCGTGTCAGCCTTGATTTATCCGGATTGTCTGGATTGTCATTTCTGCAAGTGAAGCACGTCAGGAATCAAACGTGTTAGATTCTGGACAAGCCAGAATGACAGAATGCATCCGTGTAATCCCAATGACAAGTACTACTTGCCATGAGACTAGTTTTCAGGGATGGGGCTGTAAAAGGATTTCATTTTGTAGGCCTTGGTAAAATATTCCCTGGATTTATCCATTTCCTGTAATTCATAGTAAGCATATCCAAGGAAGTAATATGCCTGCGGTTCCGGATTATCTCTTACATAGTCCTCGATCATTGAAATGGCTTCTGCTTTTTCACCCTTATAATAAAGTGAGTAAGCCTGTTTCAGGGATTCTGCCTGTACCGGTACAAATGAAAGGGAGATTAACAACAGGACTGCAATAACAAAAGTTAATATTTTCATGCTTTCCTCCTACCATAGTATTTATTACTAATATATTTTAATCTTTTTGATCATTTTTGGATAGTTTAATTACTTAAGGTTTTTTCTTCACCTTCTTCGGTCTTTTTGTATAGTTTAAGCTCCTCTTTTTGTCTTCTTACAAGGTCTCTGTAAAACGGGGAGGAATATAAGGTCGGTACGCTTCCCTCTTTAAAAAATTCCAGCAGTTTCTTTGTCTGATTGGTTGCAAGAAGCCCGGTTTCAGGATCAACCACTCCGGTCACAATCCCTTCAGGAATGGGAAAGGGTTTTTTCCTATCTCGGCTTCCCCCGGTGCTGTCAAAAGGAGAGATCTCGGCAAGTGCCTTTTTCATGAATGATACCCAGATAGGGGCTGCAGCCCGCGAGCCTGTTTCCTCGTCACCAAGGGTGCGCATATTATCAAATCCGACCCATACGCTTGTTGCCAGTTCAGGTGTGTATCCGATAAACCACGCGTCCCTGTATTCATTTGTCGTCCCTGTCTTGCCTGCGACAGATCTCTTAAGTGCCCTTGCTCTCCAGCCCGTTCCTTTTTTTACGACATCCTCCAGCATTGATGTTGTAAGATATGCGGTCCGTGGATCTATGACCCTGATGTTTTTAGGCTGGTTGTTTTCAATGATGTTTTCATCAGGGTCAACAATATATTTTATAAAGATCGGTTCAGGTTTCCTTCCAGCATTTGCAAAAACACAGAAGGCTGATGTTATCTCAAGGGGACTGATACTCAGGCTTCCAAGGGCAAGGGTCAGGTTGAGAGGGAAGGGGCCATTGATGCCTATATTACGGGCAAATCTTATGGCGTTTTCAACTCCCATATCCTCAAGGAGCTTTACGGTTACGATGTTTCTTGAATATATGAGCGCCTCCCTGAGCCTCGTAGGTCCGTGATATTTTTCATCATAGTTTTCCGGTTCCCAGTCTCCGAACTCTTCACTTTCATAAAGCAGAGGTGCATCAAGAATTAAACTCGAAGGGGTGAAATTATGGTCCATGGCTGCAGCAAATATAACTGGTTTAAAAGCAGACCCTGCCTGTCTCTTGGCAAATACGGCCCTGTTAAATTCGCTCTTGCTGAAATCATAGCCTCCCACAATGGCCCTGATATAGCCTGTGGTCGGCTCCATCGCAACAACAGCCCCCTGGGCCAGTGGTTCCTGATCAAGAACAAAAACAGGCTTGTTATTGCTCATATTTATTACTCTAACCTTTATGAGATCACCAGTTTTAAGGATGCGTTTTAAATTGGCAGATTTATGTTTTTTTATAACATTGCCTTTTTCGTCTATAATTTTTCTGATCCATTTGGAATCTTTAACATGGATTTTACCGACAAAGCCCCTTGCTTTTACGGCCGCACTTGATTCATTCACCTTAAGAACCGTGGCTGTCACCAGATCTCCGGTTTTTAGGACAATCTGTTCAGATGTATCATTGCCTTTCAGCTCTTCATTGACATCAATATCCTTATGCCCGATTGGCCCCCTGTACCCCTGTCTCTTATCCAGTTTTCTCAATCCTTCCTTGAGTGAGTTGGCAGCAGCGAGCTGTATTGTTTTATTAAAGGTTGTATGAACTTCCAGTCCGCCCTTGTAAATCATTTCTACGCCATACTCATCTTCCAGGTACTTTCTTACATATTCAAGAAAATAGCTGGGAGAATACTCTGAATACCGCACACTTGAGAGATAAAGTGGCTGTGCATATGCACTGCTGGCTTGATCTTCTGTTATATACCCTTCCTGCTGCATTCTGCTAAGCACAATCCATTGCCTCTCTCTTGCCTTCTCCAGATTGCTGTAAGGAGAGTATTTGCTGGGAGCTTTGACGAGACCACATAACAAAGCAGCCTCTGCAAGACTTACTTCTGAAACAGATTTGCCAAAATAAGCCCGTGATGCCATTTCAATACCGTAGGCGCCGTTACCAAAATATATTTTATTCAGATATAATTCCAGGATTTCCTCTTTGGTGAGGTTGTTTTCAATACGATACGCGAGTGTGGCCTCCTTTAGTTTTCTTACTATAGTCCTGTCCGGGGAGAGAAAGACCACTTTTGCAAGCTGCTGTGTAATAGTGCTGGCACCTTCTTTAATGCGTCCTGCTGCAATATCACGGGTAATAGCTCTGATGATAGCGAAATAGTCAATACCCCTGTGAAGCCAGAAACGTGAGTCTTCTACAGCAATGATGGCCCTTATAACAGATTCAGGTATGTCTGAGATGCTGACATGCACACTTTTCTCGATTTTGAATTCCCCAATCAGTGTATTGTCGTCAGCATAGACCTGTGTTCCGCTTGCAGGGATATACCCTTTTATTTCTTCTAACCTGGGAACTCCCTGTACAAGGGCAAAGTAGCCTCCTGTGATAATACCGCATATCACAGCGATTGAAAGAAAGGCAAAAATGAAAATAAATCTCTTCATCCCAAAAAATTATAGTCCCCGTTACGTGTAAGAGTCAATTTATCAATATACGAGAAGAAAAAAATGCACTGCTTTGACGCAGGTAACATCAGGGGCTGTGTTTAAATATTCACTATTTATTTTCTTTCGCCCGAAGTTCGTATGCAGACATCATGTGTAATTAAAAGACCGGATTCAGGCTGAATGAACTGCCCGGCGGCAGGCAGGCTGCCAGAATGACATGAATGCAGAGGGAGTTTTACTTAACCAGTCAGTCTTCAATTAGAGATATCGCATCTACAGGACAGTTTTCCTCAGCAGCTTCACAGCAATCCTGGATATCGCAACCATCTGGGTCTATCACCTTCGATATATCATCAACCAGGTTAAAGACACCCGGACAGATCTCTTCACACCCACCGCAGCCAATACATAGCTCTTCATCAACAACCGGTTTCATAATATCTTTTTATCATCCACAGATTGCCCAGATTAAACAGATGTTCCAACGCGATCTGCGGAATTCGTGTAATCTGTGGATTATTCAGTTTTCACCTCATTCATTATTGCTGCAGCCAGTAATGGAAACATTATTTCATGATGACCGGTAAGGGCATATGATGTGCCTCCTGAGATAACCGGCCTTCTCAGTACATTTTCGCGGGACCGGTAATGCTGTATAAAATCCATATTAACGCTCGTGAAGTTCTTTACCTTATGTTTAAGATTTCTCGTAAGAGCCACTGCCTTTAAAAAAACCTCTGGCATTACAACTGCTGATCCAAGGTTGATATAAACTCCCCCCTGAAGATCAGAGATGACCGATGAAAAGAGCTTAAAGTCTCTCATACTTCCTTCCCCGATAGATTTCCCGTCAGCTGCAGGATGCATATGAATAATGTCTGTACCGATTGCCACATGTACAGTAATTGGCATATTTAATTTATGAGCAGAAGCCAGTATGCTCAGTTCTTTATAATGAAACTTGCCTTTTAAAATATTTTCTCCCATTGACTTGCCTATGCCATATCCTTTCTTTACTCCTTTATTAATTGCCTGATTAATTCCCTTGCCTGTTTCTTCAGCCATGCCAAAGGTCCCTTTGCACAGCTCAGCATCAACATCCTCAGAAGTCTGTCCGATAAGTGCCAGCTCAAAATCATGAACAATACATGCACCGTTCATGGCAATGGCTGTAATAATTCCCTGTTCCATCAGGTTGATGATAATCGGGGACAGACCCACCTTGATTGGATGCGCTCCCATGCCAAGGACAACAGGCCTGTCATTATTTCGCGCTTTAACGATGGCCTTAATTACGGATTTGAAATCTGAGGCAGAAAGAATATCCGGCAGACTGTCGATAAAATCCCTGAAACTGCCTTCTGCAAGGGGTTTTCCGATTTTATCAAGTCTGACTTTGCTTTTTCTGGATTTCAATCGGCAGGTCTTAACTTTTTTTAAGGATATGGGTTTATATTTTTTAGACACAGAAAAATATAACTTGCATGGGACTAATAGTCAAGAGAGGGGCAATAATCAGATTAACTATAATTTTGTTGAAGAGATAATTCTCGGAGCCTTATGTAACGTTTGTCTGATTATCAATATACATTTGAAGTAAATGACGATGACAACATGAACAGCTTATTCATACCATTTAATTGGGAATGATTCTCAGTAACTCTGATGTTGAGGATGTCATCATGAAATCCTCAGTGTTTCAAGGGCCAGCGATACCATATATAAAAAAGGATGCTGACCCGGTTAGGGGACATGGCTGAATTAAAAGGTTGGGCTCTTAGCGTAGGCAGGGAAAAACCTTTTAATCAGGGGCCAGCATCCTTATTTGCAGATAATTCTATGATAAATCAAATACGATAGAAATCAATATAGTACTTTTACTGATTTTATTGTAGGGATGTTACTATTTCTTAATTATTTTCTGATGCGGGCTAAGATACAAATATGGTAGACCGGTAATATATGAGTTCGTCTATAGATTCCCTGATATCCTTAATCGCTGAATGGACCTTTTTCTTTTCAAACACGGGTAGATCAGGATACCACCTGGAAAAAATCTCTTTGAAAGAACTGACGTCGATATTACGGTAATGAAAATAATTTTCCAGTTCCGGCATATATTTGATCAGAAACCTGCGGTCCTGCCATATTGTATTGCCGCATAAAGGGGATGCATTTTGGTCCACATGCTTTTTAATGAAATCAAGGGACCTCATTTCCGCGTCTCTCATATAAAAAGCAGACTGTCTTACTCTCTCTGTCAGTCCTGTCTTTTTATGGCAATTCGTGTTCCACTGATCCATGGAGTCTAGCAGTTCATCTGTCTGGTGTATGGCAATAACAGGCCCTTCAGCAATGACTTCAAGGTTGCAGTTTGTAATTAACGTTGCAATTTCAAGGATTGTGTTTTCTTCAGGATCAAGACCGGACATCTCAAGGTCCATCCATACAAGGTTAGCTTGTTTCGGGCCTGATTTACCAATTTCTGATATGTCGTTAATATCTGTCATGGCTTTTTTCAAATACAGTACGTAAATTAACTATATGAAAATAGCACACTGAGTTGATAATGCCAACCTTTACTTAAGAGAAACCACAATCACCTGTTCCTTGCTGTCACCCCTGACCTGAGAGCAGATGTTCCATTTGAATCGGTTTCCACATATTCTTCATATTCACCGGTGGGTTCCGTTGCTTCATTAAATGAAGATAACAGAGGAGCGAAAGAGTGTTTGACAATGGGAGGGGCTGTATTATGAATATAGTCCCCTTCTTATAGTGCATGAACAGGACTCACCGCACATTTTCGCAGTACACGTCCCCGGTATTTTCAGGTCGGTACGGCTCGATTCCGGGAAGTCAAAAATAAAAAAAATCTTGCCGGATAAGCGTTATTCTGCTAAAATATAATTAATCTTACAAACAATTTCTTAACAATCAATATAGCGAAGGGGGAAAAGCATCTGAGGCTGGTTGCTGGGTGCTGGGTGTGAACCATCAAACATTATTTCCGGGGACAGGAGGGGGAAGGAGTTTATCATGAATGGTTTTATGAATTATCAAAATAAGGTATTCAGGATTATTGTCAGTGTGCTGATTTATTGCATGGTGGTTTTTCCGGTTACAGGATCCATCAGCTGGAGCGCTCAGGCACTGACCGGAGATGAAGCGGAAGTGTCTGCCGAGGAAAAGCAGAACCTGGTGCAGCAGGGGGTTGACCAGTACAAGCAGGGCAAGCATGATCAGGCCCAAAAAAACCTTGAAACAGCCAGGA
>CALZMZ010000082.1 GCA_945788685.1 Thermodesulfovibrionia bacterium
GACATGGTATTGGCAGGCGGAGCAAACAATGTGGTATTTCCGCCTTACGTAGTGACAGCAGCACCGTGGAACGGAGTGTGTGAGAACTGTCATACGATGACAAACCATCACCAGAATGACGGATCAGCACCGGGCGGGCAGAGTCACAATGACGCTGCAGTCTGTACAAGCTGTCACCCGCATCTTGACGGGTTCTTACCAACAGCAGCAAATGTACCACCCCCGCATGACCAGCAGTTATGTAATACCTGTCACGTTGCAGAACCTGACTATGCGGCAGTAATACCTGACACTGCATGTCAGGCATGTCACGATCCAGGAGCACCCGGATCAGGTGGTTTCAGTCAGACAGATGATTTTACCGGTCTGACTACTGGAAATACCGGAAGACCTATCTTCGGCAACTGGACCGGTGCGAACGGAACACATCCGGCAGGTAATGTGCCATGGATGGTATGGACAGGAGCAACAGCTTCAACAGGAACCGGACCATCTGCCGGTAACCCCGACGAGTATGTGGTAGTTGAGAGTTCAGCATCCAGCGGTGGAGGAGGATCATTTGATCAGCTTGACACCTTTACTGGAGCAGGAGACTACACGCAAAACCTGGCAGACTTCGGCAACTGGACGCCTCAAGGAGGAACGAAAGGCTATAACAGCTGGTGCACCAAGTCCAATGGTACCGCATCTAACAATGTTGGGCCATCAGCGGGTAACCCGAATCCGTACGTATACTGGGAGGCTTCAAACGCAAATAGTAATCAATGCAGAAACGGTACACCGCAGAACGGACAGGTCTACCTTGAGAGCAACCTTGTAGATGCAGGGTCTTATAACCTGTCATTTGATTTTGAGTATAACTTTAACTTCAACACATCAACCGATTCCTGTATCCATGTGGATGTATGGGACGGTGCATGGAACAACAGCGTATCTGACGCAGGCAGCGGCCAGACCGATCCGAACGACGGCAACAGCCCAGCAGTATTCTGCGGAAGTACCGGTGATACCTGGAACCCTGCAAGCATCAACCTGAATGCCCTTGGATACAACACGGGCAGCATCATGGTACGTCTCAGAGTGGTAACAGGCGGAACAGGAACATCATGGCACTATGACTTTGCCTTTGATAATCTGCGTATCCATGGCACGGGCGGCGGCGGAGACGCAGATCCGGTAAACGGTGTAGATGTAACAGCCGGAAGCGAGCAGTACCTTGTAAGCAATGTGCTGGATGCAAGCAGTTACGCACTGTCATTCACATTTGACTGGAACATGAATGTAGGTGACAACGCGGATGCATCACTGCACCTTGATGCATGGAACGGCACGGCATGGGACCTTGACATAACCGGCGCAGCGATTAACACAGGCAACAATGGTGATGTATGGGTAACTGAAGGACCGGTTGATCTCAGTGCATACACGAACGCAGACCTGCAGCTGAGACTCAGATATATAGTTGGAAGCGGAACAATAGAGCTGAATGACGTTGCTGTTGACAATTTAACTGTGAGCGGAGCAGGAGCAGGATCAGGCTCTAACAAGAAAGTCATGACGCATGCAGATACAGTGAATCCACCGCGTCCATATGCATACAGCAATGCCTGTGTAGATTGCCACAACCCGATGTATGTACAGCCGAACCTGGCGTTTATCAGGCCGACGATAGCAGGAAGTGTCCTCGGCGGAACCATAAACTTTACGCAGTACACAGGGACAGGCTCCTTTGCAGACGGACCTCCCTATCCCGACAACATCTGTAACACCTGTCACAGCATGACGAATCATCATCAGGCAGACGGCTCGGCCCTTGGCGGTCAGGACCATAATAACGGAGCAGACTGTGCTGGATGTCATCCGCATATAGAGGGATTTCAGCCCCAGGGCGGATGTGTCGAGTGCCATTCATTCCAGCAGGGAGCTGGAAGGCGGGATGTGATCAATAGTGATTTCACTGCAGCATCTCACCACATACAGGCGAATATAGCTGACTTTGATGATGCGTCATGTATCCAGTGTCATGGTGATCTGATAACAGACCAGAATCATCCCGGCGGAGCTACCCCTGATCAGATCACTCAGCTGCAGGATCCTGACTCAGGTACCTACATAACATTTGATGGTGCAGGAGCGCCAACGCCTGCCCTTACCACATTCTGTGTAAACTGCCACGATTCAGACGGAGTAAACAGATCAGGCGGTAATGGAACAACTCCGTTCATCGATTCAGGCGATAACACAACACCTCCGAATGTAAAATCAGAGTGGAACCTGGCATTTGGACACAGGGCAGCAGGAGTAGAATGTATGGAATGTCATGGCGATTCTGGTGGAAACGGCACCACACTTTCCCCGTTTGTTAACGGCCATGGATCTGATACCATGCCTCTATTACAATATCCATATGATCCGAACAACCAGCTCGGATTCTGTGAGATTTGCCATGGCGGAAGCGGCATCTGGGGTAAAGACGTTACACTTGAATTTAATCCTAATAACAACGGTCGCCATCCCATTGGCAGCCCGCTTTCAGACAGTCTCGACAACAGCCAGCTTGTCAATGGATGGATTCCAGGCGACACCATGACCTGCAGCGACTGCCATGATACGATGGGCGGGGCATCAGGACCTCACGGATCTTCCGTGAAGTGGATGCTTGCCGGTACAAACAAGGCATGGCCATATACATCGGTCGCCAATAACGGATCATCAGGTACAAGTGGATTTTTCAGACTCTTTGGTACCAGTACCAACCTGTTCTGCACGAACTGTCATCCGGTTCCGAATTCATCCGGTTCCAATGGAGCTCATACTCAGGGTGATCACAGTGACAGTCAGAATGGCGGCGGACTGTACTGCGTAAGTTGTCACATCCGCGTACCGCACGGCGGCAAGGTCTCCAGGCTCATTAATGCAGCTACTCCAAGCAGCGATCTGCCAAACAGATTATGGCCGAACGGCAACGGAGGCGGGCAGCATTTCTTGCAGAGATTCGTAAAAGCAGGCAGCAGAAACGGATACAGTGATTTCAATTGCGGTGCAGATTTTTCCAACGCATGCGGTGACCATGAAAGTGATGCAGGAGGCGGCGAGTCCTGGTAAATGTATGAATCCCAAGGGCCGGGGCTACCCCCCCGGCCTTTTTTTGTGTGAATTTTCTTTTGTTATTATAATAATTCGATGGATAAGCTCAAACACATATTACTTTCACGAAATGTCATACTAGCGCTCATACTGGTATTGCTCGGATCAATCTTTATCGGCTATGTAATTCCACAACAATTCACTACATCCGAAATTGACCTTGAAGAATGGAAACACATAAATCCCCTTTTTGCCGTGTTGACCGAGGCTCTCGGTCTCCACCACATGTATACCACTCCATGGTTTGTGGTGCTCCTTATGATTTTTCTTTTTATATTACTGCTCTCCACATTTGAACAGGTAAAATATTCTCACAGAGCAACATTTGGCGCGGGGGATAAAGAAGTTGGACATGAAGTGAAAGTGTATATCGCTCATGAGCAGCTCCTGAGCACGTTGAAAAAAGCCGGGTATGTCAAGACTTTTCAGGACGCTATCATTACACGGTTCATCATTCATCCCTGGGGATATTGGGGTAATGTATTACTGCATTTGGGCATTGTCGTTCTGGTCATCTCATCACTGGTTCTTGTTATTACAGAACAGCGTGGATTACTTCATCTTGTTGAAGGAGAGATGTATCGTTCTGGTGACCCATGGCTGCTTGAACAGACAGGTATGCTAGCCGATCAATTTATCCTGCCAGTATCTGTACGCCTTGATAAAGTAGATGTTGATTACTGGGAAACGGATGATGTCAGGCACATCTCAACGGTTGTCAGCTTTATCGATAAAGAGGGGGGCAGCAGGCAATATCATCTTGGCATCAATAAGACTGTTAATTCCAGGGGACTCAGAGTATATCAGGGACGCACGTATGGCAACAGTTTTTATGTGGAATTTAAAGACAAAAATAAAAGAGAGTTTCCTCTGATAATCCAGATTGATCATCCCCGAAAGAGGGACAAGGCAGGATATGGTAATTTTTTTGTCGAGGGAATTCCATTCGAAATAAAAGCGAAATATTATGCAGATGCGAAAAAAGCATCCATGAGTGGAAATGATCCCCTTCTAGTTATACGGCTTGTGACAATTGAACAGGTTTTAAAAGGAATATCGCAAAAAAAGTCAGGGACAAAGCCTCAACTGAATGTTGAGACGGAGAAAATGGAAACTATTGCGGGAGAGGTATCTCTGGGATTGGGTGAAAGCGGCACCCTCGGCCCTTACACGGCAATGCTGGTACATGTCTCAAGATGGTCGGAGATTATCTTTGTTCAAAGCTCAGGCATGACTGGTATTTTTACGGGTTTTATCATTATAATTACTGGTGCGTGTTTCACCTATTTTATTCCTCCCAGAGAATTTCATGCCAGAAAAACCGGGAACGGGTATTCAGTGTCCTGGAAGGCATCACGATTTGAAAAATTCTATGAAAGCGAGTTTGAAGAGATAGTAAAGAGACTGGAGCCAACGGTAAGATCATGAATAACCCTGCCCTCATAGACACGGGCCTTCACTGGATTGCGGTAATTATTTATGCAATCGCGGCGGTGTATAATGCTGTCGGTGTGATATTTAATAAAGAAAAGGCGGAGAGACGGAGCTACCATATCGCTGTAACCGGTCTTCTGATCCATGGCATCGCGCTTGTGTACCGATGGATTGCAGCCGGCCATGGACCGTACATGGTGAGATATGAAGTGCTTTCATCCAATGCATGGGTTGCAATGTTTCTTTTTTTTATATTCGTTAAGATATTTCCGAAAATACGTCAGGCAAGCATTATTATGTTTTCTGCAACGTTCCTTCTAATAGCTATTAGTGTTTTTCAGAACCCTGCATTGAAAAAAGTACCGCCTACATTAAACAGCATCTGGCTGGTTCTGCATGTGATATTTATAAAAATCTCTCTGGGTACTCTGCTTATTGGTCTTGCTTTTTCAATATTTTATGTCATGAAAAAAAGGACAGGAATCCATTGGCTTCAAAGGCTGCCGGACATAGAGACTATGGATGCTTATGCATATCGATTTGCCGGGTTTGGTTTTATATTCTGGACAAATGCAACAGTTTCCGGTGCTATCTGGGCTTATCAGTCATGGGGCAGATTCTGGGGATGGGACCCGATCGAGACATGGTCACTTATGACATGGATATTTTTTGGTATTTACCTTCATCTACGGAGATTCTTTGGATGGAACGGTGAGAAGGCAGCGTACTTCTTCATGCTTTGTTTTGTCATGTCTATTATCTCGCTGTTTTTTGTGTCTCTTATTGAAACATCTATCCATTCTGAGTACTTCACGGAAGAATAGAATACATGAAGAAATTATTGATGCTGGTGTGCGGAGTAACTCTGATAATCAGTTGCAGCAGTGAGAATGAGATATCAGTTGACGAGGAAAGAATAAAGAGTACTGTTATCCTCTATAACTCTCTGCTTGCAAAGGGGTATAGAATTCAGAATATGAATGTGCTGGCAGAGGCGGCAACTGAGCAGCGTGCAACGAAAGCATATTATCATATGGCTGCGCTCGGGGAAGGATCTGTCAAGATGGATGCAAAACTGAATCATATTACATTCTCAGATCTGAGGATTCTCAGTCCTGCTCATGCTGAAGTTGTGACTGAAGAGAAGTGGGACTATACATACGTTAACTTTAAGACTGAGAAACAGGTTAATGACAATTCTGTTGACTATGTTAATAAATACAAGTTGGTAAAAAAATCAAATAAATGGTACGTGGATGAAATTGATGTAATGAGAACTGAAGAAAAGAAGAATGAAAAGTATGCGCCACTAACGGGAAGTCCCGTAATCAGGGGCCCTGAAAAGGAATAATGCAGGAGGAAAGAAAACCATATTAGGAGAGCGGCATTTTATATCATGTCTTTTTATTGATCCGGAGGATTAAATAATGAAAAAATATTTAAAGGTTATCAACGCGTATGTCCATGATTTTGCGTCGGCATTATGGCTTGTTACCGTGCTCATAATATACAGGACAATCAGAATCCCCCTGCCATCCGGAACAGAAGAATTTTTTCTCGGATTCAAAAAAGAATTTTTTTATATCGGAATTGCTAGTTTGATAGTTATTCTCCTTACCGGAATAGGACGAACCTTACTGTATAAAAGCGGACAATTCGGCGAAGATTCAGAACAGAAGAGAAAGGAAATTCTTATAGTAAAGCATATTCTTGGCATAATCATTTACGGTGCCGGGACATATTGGCAATACACAATGGTTTATGGTTAATCATGTTTTGTTTAGCTTTCATCTGTACGTTAAAGTGCATCTGGAATATGTTATACTGAATAACGTAAGTATAAGATATTTAAACGAAAATATTATCAGATATATTTGAAAGATAGTAAGGTTATACGGGAAGAAATCCGTAATTATAAATATGAAGAAACAGAAAATACTTTTCATAACACCTCCTTTTCATGCTGGAGTAGTTGAGGTGGCCGGGAGCTGGATTCCTCTCAATATGGTGTACCTTGCCGGTGCTGCAACAAAAGCAGGATATGAAGCTGAAATATATGATGCAATGACAAAGAAGGTCGGTTTTGAGGAGATTAGAGAAAAGATATTAGAGTCAGCCCCCGATTTTGTGGGTACATCATCTTTCACAAGTACGGTACCTGATGCCATAAAAGTACTTGAAGTTGCCAGATCAATAAACCCCGGGATTATTACCATCATAGGGGGTGTGCACCCTTCATTTATGTATGAGGAGCTGTTTTCGTTGACACAGAGTGTTCATTACGTAGTGAGAGGCGAAGGCGAAATTACACTTCCGGAGCTGCTGAACGCACTCGTCAACGGAGGGAAAATGGAAGATGTTAAGGGAATTGCATATCGAGAACATGACAAAGTCATAGCAACTCCTTCAAGACCTTTCATGGACAATTTCGATGCACAGCCTATGGGGTGGGACCTTCTGGACTGGGACGACTACACATATTACATCCTCCCGGGGTCAAAGCTCGCATCAGTCTGTACTTCACGGGGCTGTGAACAGGAATGTACATTCTGTTCTCAGCAGAAGATGTGGAACAGGTCCTGGAGGGGACGGTCACCGGGCGATGTTGTGCAGGAAATGGAACACCTGAATAGCAGATATGGAGTTGATGTAATTTTGTTTACTGATGATTATCCCTCACCTGACAGAGAGAGATGGGAAGGAATCATTGACCTCCTAATCGAGAAAAATATGGGTATTAAAATACTCATGGAGACCAGGGCCAAAGATATAATCAGGGACCAGGACATTCTTCATAAATATAAGAAAGCCGGTATCATTCATATCTATGTAGGAACGGAATCTACGGAACAGGAATGCCTTGATTATATCAAAAAGGACCTGAGTATTGAAGAGTCGAAAGAGGCATTGCGCCTGTTAAGAGAAGTTGGCATAGTTACTGAAACTTCGATGATACTTGGTTTTCCGGATGAGACAAAGGAAAACATCACTAATACTCTTCGCCTTGCAATAGAGTACAACCCTGATTTTGCGCATTTTCTGGCAATAGCGCCGTGGCCATATTCAGACATTTATAATGAATTAAAGGATTACATAGAAATTTATGATTACAAAAAATATAATTTAATAGATCCCGTTATCAAACCAAAGGCAATGACTCTGGAAGAGATAGACCATGCCATCATTCACTGTTATAAAACGTTTTATACACATAAATTCAAAGAGATACTCAATGAAACAGACGAGTTTAAAAAGAATTATATGATTACCTCAATGAAGCTTATGATGACCACGTCGTTTATAAAGAAAAAGATGGGGAGTCTTACTTATAGTAATGATGAAGAAATGCCTCCTGAGATGAAGGAGATAATGAGCAACCTTATAAAAAATGAAACGTGAATATATTCATACCTTATTTGAACTCTAAGTACAGGCATACCGCATGAAAGCGGTTTAACTGCAGATTTTACTTAAAACGATTTCAAGTATTTTACCGGGCCCCGACTTTTATCGGGGCTTTTTTCTGATTAATCTATGTAGAAGGAAGCATCTTCAAATCCATAGATCCACAGCCTCTTTTACCTTGAATTAAATATCAAAATAATATTCATAGCTTTCAAAATATGCTTAAACCACCATTAAGTGGGTGACGGTGATAAAGAATTCGACCTGATATACCGTTATATATCATTATTCGCCTTAACATACTGGATTATTTTATTAATCGTGAAGAATTGTTAAAGCTATTTGCATACATACGCATATAGTGTCAAGTTATGTGCCTTTATGGCAGTATGTTTTGTCACTTTGGCAGGTTTTATTTTATGTAACTGATTGATAGCATGGATAATATCCTGATTAAATTGAATTTTGATGATGGCATCTTTATTGCTTTATTAAAGGGAGCATCAGAATATTCTGAGGCTTAACCAATTGATTTTCAATAATAATACTTCAATGAGAAACATTATAAATCATGACCACAAGTCTTTGAAATATCGGAATAATATTATTTAAGCGAACTATGAATTTTAATATAGAAATTTCAGAAAAAAATTATAAGCAAAATGTTAAGGAGGAATTCATGTCCAGGTATCAGAAGGTTCTGACAGTATTATTTTGTATGGTCGTTTTATTTGCGGTTGTACCGGCGGGCGGAGCATTTGCCCAGACCGAAGGGCCTTTTGGGGACCCAACCTGTAGTGATTATATTGACAATGATGGTGATGGGAAAGCTGACTATGCCGATCCTGACTGTTATAACAACGTTGGTGATCCGGCTGTAGATGATGACGGAGACGGACAGACTGAGAACGATGGAGACTGCAACGACAATGACACATCTATTTATAAATATGCACAAAAGCTGTGTGACGGCAAGGACAATAACTGTGACGGCAAAAAAGACTTCACAACAGATGAGGACAAGGACGGAGACGGAGTGCCCTGGTGTGCCAATGACTGTGATGACAACAATGCAAACAGGTTTCCTGGCAATGTAGAGGCCCCGATAAACTCACC
>CALZMZ010000083.1 GCA_945788685.1 Thermodesulfovibrionia bacterium
TAAAGGAGAGTCGCCAACGGTTATTGTTCTTCTTTTTTTAATCTTTGTCTTTTATCCCCCTTTTGATTGCTTCCGGGATATGCAGGGCTGGACGCGTTAAAAATTAAAAAGTGTCTGACCGTGAACCGCTCCTGGTTCATGGGAGTTTTTTTAATTTAGCGGCCAGTCCGGAATAGCACGGAAATTAAGCAATCATGTGGGGGTGTCCTTCTTTGGTTCGTTTCTTAGACAAGTAAGAAAGAACCCGTCGTTTGGGGGCGGAACCCCATTGTATTAGATTAATAAATTATGAGTTTATTTAGAATGAGTAAAACACTAAAAGCGTTTACAATGCCTGTAAACGCTTTTAGTGGCTATCACATTTTAGCAGCTACTGCTATGTATGGTTACTCGGGAGTTGGTGGTTCCGGAGCTGTCCGGGGAGGAGGAGGAACATTCCTCCTTACCCGTCTTGGTCTTCTTTGACGGACAGGTCTCTGGGTCTGCTCCGGCGCTTTCCTGACACTTTTTCTTTGAACTGCCTTGGGTCTCGTGGGCTTTATACCTTTGTCTTCCCTTAATTTAACCTCAAATTTCTCCCCATCTTTAACAAGTTCCACTTTATCTGCATGAATATCAGTAATGGTGTAGCCGGCTATCAACTCATTGAGTTTATACATCTTTGTTTTTTTTGAATCACTGTCCTGAAGTATGGCGGTTTTTTCATTTTCAAGAATTATTGTACCAAACAGCTTGGGCGGATTCTTCGGAGCTGCCTTTTCGTCTTTTTTATCCGCTATTTTCTCTGAAGCAGACCGTGAAGGTCTGAAAAGGTCTTTCTGTGTTATTACCGCATACGCAGCCTCATTCATGAGCGGTCGTACCCGTTTGGTCAACTTTTTTTCCTTTGCCTGCTCAACCTTTGAAGGAGAAGGCATGCCCGGCCGGTACACGAGAGTCTCATATAGCTTAAAACCAAGGAAACCCAGTATGAGTATTAACATCAGATTTATGAGAAAGTAGTTACGCAGCATTATTTTCCTCTTTTTTTGTATTGTCCTCTGATGTAACGTTCTTGATGAATCCGGTAACTATCAGAGTTGTATATATTTCCTCCGGCCTGCTTATGTTGGTCACTCTTATTTTAATCTCGGATACATTAAGCAGGAACGATGATTTTCTGAATTTAACGAGGATATCCTGCACATTTTTTGTAGTGGTTGAAAATCCGATTTCTACCGGTATACCGAGATAATTATCGAGAACAACAGGATTAAGGGTCCTTTCAAGCTTAACATCAATATTGGCAGACAATGCCGTATCTTTAAGAAATTTCTGGAGCGCGGCAGCTGCGACAGGAGGGGTATTGCCTGTCAGTAGTGATTTTTCAAGTCTTTCTATTTCTGCTTCGACCATCTTTGACTGATTATGTATACTGCTTTTTTCAGATATTTTATCCAGCTGTTTCTGAAGCACATAATATTTGTTATCTGATAAATCTTTAAGATTCTCCTGCGTATGACTGTACCACGCAATAAGCTGATACACAATTATCAGCATTACCGCAACCGCGCCTATTATGAGAAATTTTTTTTCTCTTTCATTTACTTTTATGGGGATATTCAGTTTCATCAGCTGCCCTTTCCTTCTGTTTTCAATCCGGTTTTGGGCTTTACTATTTTTGCACTCAGTTTAAACTGTTCCTTGTCCTTTGTTTTTTTAATCGGACCGACAAATTCAACTTTTTCAAAAAAAGGAGAATCCTCAAGCAGTGAAATGAGTGATGATGACGAAGCTGCAAATCCGTTTATAATAAGCTCCCCACCCGGTTTCTTCCTGTCCTTGATTTCAATAGCTTTATAGTTAAGATTGGTGATCCATGATTCAACCGGTATTACACGCGTAAGTTCTGCAAGTACTTCAAGGGCAAACTCATTTTCTTTGACATCCTGAAGAAATGTTATTCGTTCTTTCAGTTTATCAATTTCTGACAGCCTTATTTCAAGCTCCTTTACTTTGGGTTCATTTTCCCGGGTTGCCTGCTCTATTCTTGTCACATATTTTTTCTGTTTCATCGCATCTGTCACAACTATTCCCAGGACCAGGGCAATTATCAGAACAAGAAATATTTTTGTTGCTGATGGTGCAATACTGTTTATTCTGTATTCAACTTTGTGAGGCAGAAGGTTTGTTTTATATGTTCCCAGTTCCAACCCGGAAAAACATGCTCCTACAGACGGCAAAATCTGGCCGATATCATGATCATCAAGTTTGCCCGATAACATATGCACATGATCGACATCAAGACCAAGCTTATCTTTCAGTTCTTCGGGTGATTCCACTGCCATAACAGAATATTCACCTGCAACAATCATCGAGTTGAAACGACCTGAAGCTATGGTAGACTGCATTTCCGTTATGTACAGTTTCATTTCGTTAACAGAATCCTCCAGAGAAACGGTGGAATTCAGGATAAATGATTTCAGATTGATGCACATACCGTCTCTGATGATAGCAACACTTGAACTGCTCTTATCAAAAAACATGGAAATGTTTATGTCACCTTTTTTGCCTATAATATCTGACTGCTGCACAATGCCGATTATGTCCTGCCATCCGCCTGCAGGCACTTCATTGAGCTCAATTGTATTTAATACGGCAAGGGAGGACGTTGTAATGGAATCAGGTTTAAGGGACATCTTTTCGAGAAAATCTTTAATGAATTCCAGTTTCTCCTTTTGAACAACGACAAACAGCATGGAGTACATTGAATCCTTTTCATCCATAACAAGAAAATCATATGCAACCTCATCAAGTTCAAAGGGGATGTGACGCTCCACCTCAAACCTCATCAGATTTGCAATAGAGCTGCTCCCCTTCCCTTTGATGGAAGGGACATTAATAAATTTTGTAATTGACCATCTGTCCGGAATGCTCACGAACACTTTATTAACATCAGCACCATGCCGGTTGATGAAGTCCCTCAGATCATCAGGAACATCCTTGCTGTTCCTTAAGGAAAACAGAGATGACGTTATCAGGGAAATACCGGAAAGACCGTTCTTCAGGTATGCGACTGCAATGGAATCCTCTCTGAACTCCATACAAATGAATGTTCCAAAAAGTTTATCCAATAAAATTGTCATTCCAGTACATTGTCTCCACATTGTTTCCAGTCAGCCGTACTACAGACTTAACTGTCCGTTTTACTGTTCCATCTGCATTCTTTCCTGTTGAAAGGATAGTAAAATACTCAGATGAAATCTTACTCCCGGGCATTCTTATCTGATATATGGGTCCTTCTTCTCTCCTCAGTAAAACGCTCTGTGCAGCTTCCAGGCCTAATGCGGAAGAAAGAACACTTTCAGATGCAGTGTTTATATTTAACAGGTTTGAACCATACACCGTAAGATGCGTTGCAACACCCGTATAATATTCTTCGTCTTCTTCCTGTATATCTTTAGAACCATACAATATGTCTTCATTTATTCCATTTACCATTATCAGTTCCTCAACAGTACTGAACTGGCCGTCCTTGCTGCTGTACGGTATTTCCAGAGACCTGTAGTAGTCTTCTTCAGCACCATTTAATCTGTGCAGATCATTATCATCCCGCCAGTCAAATATTGAATCAACAATGACATCTACATCTGTAATTTCTACACCCGAGTCAATAAATAATTTCCTTAACTTTTCTTCTGTTGCAGTATTAATATTCAGTTTGCCATCTTCATCAGTAATCTCATAATCATAACTTCCTTTGCCAAGATCGCCTTTTCTTTCAGGTTTTTCTTCCTCCTCCTCTTCACCGAAAGTCAGTACACCATTCTCATCAAGATACATGACTTCAGACTTCTTGACCGAAAGCAGCTCAAATTTGGCAAGCTCAACACCTGCAAGCGCTAACTGGTAGGCTTCCTCTTCTTCCTTAAAGTTCCTGGTGATGTTTACTTCTGTTCTCATCGAATATGAAAACTCTCCAACTATAGCTGTAAGGACCACTATCACCCATACAACAAGGACTAAAGCCACGCCGCCGGATTCATTTTTCAAAGCTCCGGATCCTGTTACACTTTCTGACGTGTTTATATGCTTCATCCTTCAGCTTTTTCTTTCCTGACTGATGTGCCCTGAACAAAATTAACCTGAAACGGCTCAAAATATGATATCTTTACCCTTACAGAATCAGGCACTGCATCTTCCGTGTCCCATGAGTCCTTCCATTCTTCCTCATGAGAACTGTAATATTCAAAGAACACTTCCCCGATATCATCATCAAGAATTTCTTCATCGTCCTCTATAATACCCATTACTTCTTTATCAGGCAATAATCCTTCATTATAATAAAGAACGCCTTCCTTATATGAATATCTTACCCATTTAAGTCCGCCTGCTGAAACTTCTGTTAATGTTGTAACAAATAAAATTGACTCCTTTTCTCCTTCGAATAAAATCTTGTCCCCGCTTTCATCCTCCAGTTGTATCCGGTAATTGTAAAATGACTTCAGTTGTTGAGTCAGCATTCCGGACAGTATCCTCAATTTCTGCGTTTCCACGGTCTCTGCTTCACCTTTGTCCCATGCATTCACTCCGATTCTAAAGCCCTGCCCTATTACCAGAGCCACAAGTGTCAGGATGGTTATCGACACAATAAGCTCAAGAATTGTAAAGCCTGCTTTTGACAGTACTGGATGAGAAACTTCTGTATCTGTAACGAAACACTCGCTCCTGCCAGTATAATTTAAAGAATTATGTACTTTCTCAATGTTATCAAACTCTCCATACGTCATGATTGTATGTATATCAGCCTTCATCCAGTGATACCGTCTTCAGACTGCGCACCTGGATGGTGCGTGGTTTTCGTAAGGCATCTCCCCAGGAAACAGTGACTTTCAGCTGTAATAAAGAATACATGCTTTCTTCAGTTTGCTTATATGGCTGCACGTCGGTTTTCCAGTTAAAGCCGTCGTCAAATGTACCGCTCGCAGACTCAGGATTAAAGGACAACTCCTCCATTTTGTTCTTTGCATGAACAACCGCCCTTGTATAATCACATGAGGCCCTGCTTGCCCTCAGGCCTCCGGAAAAAAGCTGCATGATCATTGTCAGACTGACACCTATAATCGCGATTGCTACAATTACTTCTATAAGGGTAAATCCGCCTTTTTTTCTCATTCTCCATCTCCATCCTTTACTACTTCTATCTTCCCTGTCAGCCTGTTGACATTGATATAATAGTTGGTACCTTTCTCATTCTCTATCCTGATAGATCCTCCGGAAGAATTCCCATGCGGGAAAAACTCCATATCCTGAACATCAGAATCACTTTCATCAATAGATACCAGAAGATCATCAGGTAATGGCTTGGCGATCACAGGCAGCATGTCCTCTTCATTGTCCCCGTTATCTTCGCTGTTATCATTAGCAGCTTTATCGGCATATAACCTTATCTCTCCGTCCTCTTTATGAATGACAAAGCAGTACGTCCGTTTTTCAGTGACAGCCTGGTTTCTGGCATATCTGAGGATGGACGCCATCTCCTTTGTAAAGGTCTTGATCTCAAGTCCACCCGATCCCCGTCCGATCATTATTCCTGCAAGACCTGCGGCAATTCCTATTATCACCAGTACAATTACCAGTTCTACCAGTGTAAATCCGTCTCTGTACGGCTGAGGTCCGGATAACTTCAACCCGACTTTATTGCAGCATCGCTGTTTTTCACTTTGCATTGTATCATGGGGCCTATTTCAGCCCTTTCCAGCTTGCAATGTCCCTGTCCTCTCCATCGCCGCCTTCAGAATTATCAGCCCCCAATGAATACAGATCATAATCTCCATGAGTACCGGGTGATTCATAGGTATATGGATTCCCCCACGGATCAAGAGGAATTTCGTTTTTTCTGAGATAAGGACCATTCCACTCCTCAGCACCTGAAACAGGAGAAATCAATGCTTCCATACCATCACTTGTTGTCGGATACTTACCGACATCAAGGCGATACGAATCAAGGGCTGTTCCAAACAGCTCTATCTGCGCATAAGCAGCGTTTGTCTTGGCTGTCTCCAGTTTGCCGAACATTTTGGGGACAACAAGCGCGGCCAGCAGGCCAAGGATTATCATTACTACCATCAGCTCAATCAGCGTAAAACCCCGCTGACATTTTTTTGAAATGTTCCAATTATTATTGCTCATAAAACCTCCCTTAAAAACAGTTCGTGATTCGTGAATCGTAATTATTAATTCTTAAAATGGCAGCTCATTAATACTGAATATGGCTGTCAGCATCGCTATGACGATAAACCCTACCAGTATTCCCATAATCAGAATCAATACAGGCTCAAGCAGAGCAAGCAGACGCTTGACTGTTGTTCTGACCTCTGTGTCAAAGCGGTCAGCTATCTTTACAAGCATCTCATCCAGCCTTCCCGTCTCTTCACCAACAGTAACCATATGTACGGCAAGAGGGGGAAAGATCTCACTATTTCTTAATGGTTCAGCAATGCCCCGTCCTTTTCTTGTTGCCTCTCTTACGGAAGAGATGATTTCAGAGATCTTTTCGCTTCCCAGGGTACCCTTTACTATCTGGAGAGCATTTAATATAGGAACACCACTGCCGAGCAGAGTGCCGAATGTGCGGGCAAACCGGGATACAGCGGCTTCCTTGAAGAGTTTACCAAAGATGGGAAGCCTGAATTTCAATTTGTCCCAGAAGGTCCGTCCCTTGTCAGTATTGATATACCGTCTTATCATAAAGTAGCAGCCGGCTATCAACAGCAAAAGTATCCACCAGGTCCTGATCAACGCATTACTGACTGCCAGCAGGATCAAGGTGGGAAGCGGGAGGGTCTCCCCCATATCAGTAAATATTTTTGAAAATTGAGGTACTACAAAGGTCAGCAGTATAATAACTGCAGCTCCACCCACAAAACTCAGCAGCAATGGATAAATCAGAGCCGACCGGACATCGTCTTTAAGTGCCTGGGAGGTTTCCAGATATTCAGCCATTCTTGATATTGAATCCTCAATAAATCCTCCGGCCTCCCCGGCCTTGATCATGTTTACATAAAAAAGAGGAAAAACAGACGGGAATTTCAGGAGGGCCTCGGAAAATGATTTCCCGCTTCTTACCTGGGACATGAGTTCCTGTAAAAGCTCCCTGAGTTTTTTTTTCTCAGTGAGATCAGACAGGATCGAAAGGGACCGGTCCAGGGTAAATCCTGCATCCAGCAGTACACCCAGTTGATAGGTAAAGGACATGATATCTTTTTCACCTACTCTGCTTTGAAATGATGTAAGACGGGACAATAACCCCTCTCTTTCAACTGCTTTCATTACTTTAAGAGGGAAATACCCCATTTCCTGAATGCGGTCAATGGCCGAACGTTCATCCGTTACATCAATGGTACCGGTCACAATATTGCCGTCTCTTGTTGTCGCTTCATAATTATATGTATCCATCAGATACCTTCCTGAGAGACCCTGAGGACTTCTTCGATGGTCGTTATTCCCTGCTTTACTTTTTCCCAGCCATTTTCCCGCAATACCTGCATTCCCTTTTGAACAGCTTTTTGTCTGATCACATCAGCGCTCGCCTTCTCAAGCACCAACCTTCTCATCTCGGCATCTACTATCATCAATTCAAAAATTCCGGTTCTTCCCCGATAACCGGTGTTCCTGCATTCGTCACAGCCTGCTCCATGAAAGGTTGACAGATTTGAGATATTAAACTCTGTCTTGTCAATAACTTCCTGCTGGGGTGTGTAAGGTTCCTTGCATGAAGAACAGATCACCCTGACCAGTCTCTGTGCCAGGACCCCTATAAGGGAAGAAGATACGAGAAAGCCTTCTATTCCCATATCAAGCAGTCTTGTAACCGCACCCGGGGCATCATTTGTATGAAGTGTGCTGAAAACCAGATGCCCTGTAAGGGCTGAATGAATGGCGATTTCCGCTGTTTCTATATCACGGATTTCACCGACCATAATCACATCAGGGTCCTGCCTGACAATATGCCTGAGCCCGCTTGCAAAGCTCAGACCTATCTGAGGTTTGACCTGTATCTGGTTAATTCCGTCTATCTGATACTCGATCGGGTCCTCGACAGTAATAATTTTTTTATCATCAGAATTTATTTTATTCAGCGATGCATAGAGAGTCGTTGTTTTTCCGCTGCCCGTAGGTCCGGTAACCAGAAGCATTCCATAAGGAGTCGTAATCAGCTTTTCATATGTTTCCCTTGGAGCTGCAGGAAACCCGAGATGGTCCAGAACAATCAGGGCGCTGCCCCTGTCAAGTATCCTCATAACTATACTCTCACCATAAATGGTGGGAACAGTGGATACACGCAGGTCAATGTCACGGCCGGACACCCGTAACTTGATCCTGCCGTCCTGCGGAAGCCTTCTTTCAGCTATATTCAGTCTTGACATTATCTTTATTCTTGAAATGACAGCAGGCTGGATGCGTTTGGGTAACGACTCAACTTCAGTAAGAGCACCGTCAATCCTGTATCTGACCTTAACATTATTCTCAAATGGTTCTATATGAATATCACTTGTTCTGCCTTCAACTGCACGGGTGATAAGCATATTGACAAGTTTGACGATCGGTGCTTCAAAGGCCATGTCCCTGAGATGATGGACATCTTCCTGGAGTTCAATCCCCTCAGTTTCGGCTTCCTCTTCCCTCATGCCCTCCATGATATTTGTCATCTGCACATTACCGCCGAAGAACTGTTCAATGGCTTCCATTATGTCCTTTTCACTGCTAAGGTATATTTCAGGCGGTTTGCTGGAAAATAACTTCAGGGCATCCATTACATATTCATTCATGGGATCGGACGTAGCGATTTTCATTACGCCATTGTCCATACCGATCGGAACAAATTTATACTGCTTCATGAATTTGACCGTAGGATAGGATTCACTTGAGATGGTTTTCGGAAACTCGGAAAATTTAAGGTATTTTAAATTGAGCTGGGAACTGAGCGCCCTGAGCATATCATCTTCAGATATGAAACCCAGGGTTACGAGCGTATCCCCAAGACGCGTCTTAAGAAGAGTAATAAGGTTGAGGTTCAGTAGCGTCTTGCCTAAAAGACCTGCTTTTTCTAAACCTGTTACTTCATCGCTCATCGGACTCGGTTGCATTTAATACCTCAGGAAAAGGTACATTTGCCTGGTCTTCTTTTTCGCTCAGGAAACTCTTTATGTCCTTCAGCTTCCCGAGGTACTCAGCTGTGACCTTATCTCCCTCGGACCTGTTTGTTATTACATGGGGAACAATGATAATAATCAGTTCTGTCTTTGCAAGACTTCGTTTTGTATAACGGAACAGATTGCCAAGTATTGGTATCCTGCTCAATATCGGGATCCCCTCATGGGCGTAGGTTGTCTTTTCTTCAATAATACCACCTATGACTATGCCCTGTTTATGAGGAACGACCACCGATGTCTTGGTTTTTCTTGTAGAGAATTCAGGATATGAAAATCCGCCTACAGAGCGCGCATCGGCAAGCACATCAGATACTTCCTGTTCAATATCAAGTACAACTGTTTTCTCATCATTTATTGAAGGTTTGATTTTCAGTTTCTTACCAACCGTCTTGTACTCAATGTTCTGCGTCAGTGCGTCACTAACAGCAGTTGAACTTGTTGTGCTGGTGGCCGTAGGAATATCCGAGCCGACTTCGATGGATGCTTCTTCCTGGTCCCTGACGAGCACGGTGACCGGGGGGGTCCCTGCTGACGCATTGCCCTGGACAAGCCCTTTATAACCATTGTCTATACTATGCAGCGCTGACCACTGTATTCCATATTCATCACTGCTTGTAATATCAACTTCCGCAATGATCGCCTCAATAAGCACTTCTCTTGGATAGACATCGATCTTTTTAATAAGTTCTGTCATTTCCCTGTATACTCCGGAAGGTGCAAGAATAATCAGGGAATTGGTTGGTTCAAACGTTATGATTTCAACCCTGCTGCTTCCTGTGATGGTGGCAGATTTCCTGCGGGCCTGGGTAACGCGTTTGGGTGCGGTTTTTTTTGATGTTGATGGCACCTGTGATTTCTGGGTTGTTGGTGTCCTTCGTGGAGTGACATCTGTCTCATATAATGAACCCAGAATCTCGGCAATGCTTTCTGCTTTGACATTCTGTATGGGGTGAACAAAAATATTCTGTCCTGACATGACCTCCTCATCCAGTTTCTTTATCCAGCCAATGACTGTATGCAGGAGCGTCGGGCTCCCTGAAAAAACCACGAGACTGTTTATCCTTTCTATGGGAACAAGGGCAATTCCCTCTTTCGTAAGATTTAATGCATTGAGCACTTCAGTAAGTTCCGTAGTAAGGGTAAGCACATCAGAGTATTTGGGTTTGAAAAGATACAGCCTGGTGTTGCTGAATGCGTCTACATCAATTTCCTTTAAAATATGCATAACCCTGATCAGGCTTGATGAAAGATCATTGATGATAAGGAGATTGTTCCTGGCATTTGGGGTCATGCTTCCTATAGGTGAAAGCAGCGGCGTAAGTACTGTCATTACCTCTGAAACCGGAACATATTTGACCGGAATTATTTGCGTGACCGGCCTGTCCATATCAGGAATATCATCAACATTATCGCTCTTCCGTACCTCTGTAGGCTTTTGTTTTGCAGATGCACCCTGTACTACCTTGAAGAAATCCCCTGATCTGACAAGCGCTATCCCATTTACCTCAAGAACTGATTCAAAGACATTCATTACCTCACTAATGGGAATCTTTTTTGCAGAGTGAATTGTTATGCGTGCATCAATACCGGGTGTGAGTATGAAGTTTTCGTTTGTAATTGAACTGACAGTATTGATAACATCTTTTAATTCAGCATTGTCAAAATTTAATATGATAAAGTTTTCCGCTTTAGGCTTTGAGAAAAAATCCCGTACATTCCCGGGTGTCACCGGAGCAGAAGGATTCGAGCGCGTTGTTCTCGGGGGTGTCTTTCTTTCAGGTCGCTTTACGTTCGTTCCCTGAACAGGTGTGGGAGCAGTACGCCCCGGCGAAGGTCCTGTAACTGCCTCTTCTGCCTGTGCAACATCATTTTGTAACACTCTTTTATTGTCAGAATCTTTAATGTTTTCCTGTGCATAGACATGCCCGATCACCAGTATCAGACTCAACAGCATTATCAGTATTCTGTTCATTATCAGCATTTCTTTTCCATATCAGGTGCGTCTCCAGTCTTCCTGTATTATAACTATCCGCAGATTAATATCAGGCTTCTAATATTTTCTATAACTTATCAAAAAATAAAAAAAAACACAACAAATTGCACTGCTACTAATTTATCTCATAAATATGAATTCTGTATGAATCATAAATATAACATTACCTGTAATTTTCTCGTCATGTACCGTTTTAAAAATAAATTGGAAATTCTGACTTCTTGGTTACATTTAGTCGGCATATTCAGGTATTATCTTAAGAAATCAGGCGTTTTACATTTATCAGTGATGAGATATCCGGGAAGGTACAAGCTATTAAATTTTAAATGACAAATTCCAAATTACAAACTCATACTGCGTAGTACTACTGAGAACGGGTAACTGACAAATTCGCATAAGGATTCAAGGATTCGAGGGGCCAAGGGTTAAAGTGAAAAGAAAAATGATAAAAAATAATTCCTGTATTTAAAAACTTTTCAGGCTGTTGAAAAACTCTTTGTGATCAATAATTATGTCATACCCGCGAAGGCGGGTATCCAGTAACATCCTGAAATTCCCGTCTTCACGGGAATGACGGCAAAGAATGAATAAAATATATAAATGGAGTTTTTCAACAGTCTGTTTTACCTTGACCCCCGGAATCCTTTTCAAAAAAATTACTAAGACTCTCTACATACTATCTAAAATGTAAATCTAAATTTTACATCTAAATAGCAAGATTCAAACTACTCCGCCCTTTCCTTCCAGATCCGCAACAACCTGTTCAAGCGGTTTAGGAAGACCTGCAATCTTCCATGCTTTAATAGGGTCAATAAAATCTTCCCTTACGCAGTTTCCGGGCTGGTGAACATTCCTGCATACCGCCCGAAGAATGGGAAATGCGTTATACTGCTTAAAGTAATTTCTCATAAACCGTATTACATCCATTCTCTCCTTTGTCAGCTCATTTATTCCTTCATGCTCTGCCAGACCGCAAGCGATTCTTTCGTTCCAGTCATCCATATTGGTCAGATATCCCTCATCATCTATATCTATGGAAACTTCACCATATTCAATAACAGACATGGTGTACCTCCTGATTTTGATGCTCTATCCCTGCTTGAAATTATCTATAAACTCTTTAAGCTGGACCCCGAGATGCACACATTTTTTTCCATCCATGCATTCATCAGCGTCGTTTGTTTCAAGGTGGGTTTTCAATTGATGAGCATCTTTTTTCATACTGACATCATATGTTTTCAGTTCTTCATTGAAAGTCAGACTCACCACAACACCATGCTGAACAATTTCAGGATACAGCTCGATTATTTTGTCTTTCAAAGAAACTTGTGAATAACCCATAATCCCTCCTGTAAATTGAGTTTTATCCTTCAACAATACTGTATTCTTCCCACATAAACCAGTTGCCGGTATCATTGAGAAAATCAAACGTATTGGCAAAGATGTTGTAATGCTGCTGCTCTTCATTCATCAGCTTAATAAACAGCTCCTTTTCCATTTCAGTCTCAGCTTCATCAGCCAGTTTCTTATAAAAATCAAGTCCTTCTTTCTCCATCTTCATCGCTATTTTGAATGCTTCCAGTTCATCAGTGGTTGCAGCCACCTTTTCCATCATCTCATCTTTCATCTCTGCAAACACTGTCCTGATATTTTTCATCGGATGTACATCGGTCATGTTAATATCAAGACCATCAATCAGCCTGGTCACTATCTCAAGATGACGCTTCTCATCCGCCACAATTGTTTCGAACATTTTCTTCCCTGCAGGATAAGAAGTTTTTTTTGCTGCTTCTGAATAGAACTGAATAGCATCTGTTTCCATATTTTTTGCGACATCGATTGCATTCATTAAGTTCCTTACCTCCTTACGTTATAAGATTGAATAAATATGCGTCTATTCCGGCCAGTCAGTCTCAACTATGGATCTAATAAAAATATATATAAGCTCAACAATATCATCAATGATATATATCATAATCTTTCCATACCTTGTATATATAAGATTATATACCACATTTACGAAAATCAGTCATATTTATGTAACTTATCAATATGTATGACATAAATCATTGAATCTTACAATTAATGTGATACCATATTAATAACAAATAACAAATAAAGATTAACCAAACCAGAAGAAAAGCAGAAGACAATAGACTCAGCCAAAGAACTGGCCAGGGGCATTGCAGCGCAATATTAATTGGTAGTAGACCGGAAACTCAAACATTAAACAATCATTCCCCCTGTCTGTTGAGGGGGTCGGTGCGGACCTTACTTCA
>CALZMZ010000084.1 GCA_945788685.1 Thermodesulfovibrionia bacterium
TCACGTAAAAACAGTTTTTTAAAACAGACAGAGATTTTTTCTCAACTGAATGAAGAGGAACTGGAAGAGATAATTGACAAAATAATTGTCAAGCAGTTCAAAAAAAATGAAACGATCCTCTACGAAGAAGATACAAATGAGGTCATGTATATCATTTTGATGGGAAAAGTCAAAGTTATCAAAACAACTGAAGACGGCAAGGAGATCATAATGGCAATTCATAAATCCGGAAGCTTCTTCGGAGAAATGTCTCTTATAGACGGTAAAACAACTCCTGCGTCAGTTATTGCTACGGAAGACTCCCTTATTGCATTGATTTCAAAAAATGATTTTCTCTCTATTGTTTTCAGGCAGAACAAGGTCACAATTAAAATGATGGAAATTTTATGCAGCAGGCTTCGCAAATCCTGGGACACGATACAGTTGCTGAATTTCAATAATGCTACACAACGGACAAAAATGCTTTTTCTCATGCTCATAGATGAATACGGAGTGAAATCTCCAGAGGGCATTACATTAAATATAAAACTTACACATCAGGACATCTCTGATATGACCGGCCTCACCAGGGAAACCGTAACGAGAGTTCTCGATAAATTACAAAAAAACAAAGAACTCACGATCCTTAAAAGCAGGTTTATTCAGCTTAATCCTTCATTTCTGCAGGATGATGTAAGTATAAACCTGTAACGCGTCACTTGTTACCTGTTGAATGGGCCTATTCCGCTTCTTTTATGTCAGAGATCTTTTCAACAGGAACAACTATCCAGCCTTCTTCAGACTGAAGATACAGTTCTTTTTCACCAAGCTCAATCAGCTTTCCTGTATATGTAGTCTCTGACGTATAAACAACCACTTCTTTTCCTGTTAAATTCTGCATTAATCCTCCCTTAAACTGTTTACGAATTCACCGCCAAGAAGAAAAATACATGAAAGATAGTACATCCACAACAAAAATAATATAAACGCTGTCAGTGATCCATATATGGTCCCTATATAAGCTAAATTCTTTACTGTCCATGTAAAGAAATGTTTTGCAATTTCCCATAAAACAGTAACAAAAAGCGCGCCGGAGAAAGCATGCCTGGTCCTGACACGGACATGAGGAATAATTGTATAAACGGCGGTGAACGTCAAAAGAATCAGCACGAACGGAGCGACATATTTAAATACTATTGCAGCTCTGTAGCTCAGTTGTATATCAAATACGTTTATGGGATAATGAACGAGCACGCCTGCCAGGGAACTCACGGTAAACGATAATATCCAGAAAAAAATTACCAGTGTAACTATAAATATTGCCCAGAACAGGGACAGAAGAAAATGCCTTTTTTTAGGCACCTTGAATATAACATTCATTGCATGCTCAACAGAATAAAAAAGCTGCAGTGCAAGGAAGCCGTAGATAAATAAAGTGATCATACTGATTCCCTTGTACGTAATAAGTTTTGTCAATTCATTCGTGATGCCTGATGTTACGCTTGGAAAGAAGTTGACCAGCTTGGAAAGAAGATAATGGTAAAGGTCCTGATTACCACCCAGTATATATCCGAAAAAAGCAACTATCAACAGGCTCAGCGGTACAAGAGCAACAATAAGAAAATAGGCAACAGAAGCAGCAAGGTAAAAACACTCGTCGCTGAAAAATGCTTTCAGGCTGTTACCAAACGTTTTAAATATATACACCTTATTCCTTATAAATGAAATAGTTCACTGTTTGTTTAAAAAATCCTTTTTCTTTCAAACACTACTTATGCTTTCTCTGACGTATATAAAAATCAACCGGGGCCCCCTCAAATACAAATCTGTCCCTCAGTCTATGCTCCAGGTATTTTATATACTGGGGCTTTATCCCCTCTTTCTTATTTGTAAATATGATAAACCCCGGCGGGCTGGTCTTGACCTGCGAGATATAATATATTTTAACTTTTTTCCTCCGGTATAATGGGGGTTCTTTTGCAGAAACGGCATTTCTGAGAAAAAGATTGAGTTCATGCGTGCTGATTCTCTTCTCGCACTCTTCAAGCACCCTGTCAATTAAAGGAAAGATTTTCGTCGATCTTTTTTTGCTGAGAGCTGAAATGGTAAGCACAGGAACATGCTTCATAAACCACAGCCTGTCATAGACGATTCTTTTCAGATCATCGGCAGTTGCACTGTCCTTTGTTACCAGGTCCCATTTATTCAGAATGATGATCGCGCCTTTCTTTGCAGAGGCCACAAAACCGGCAATTTTCTGGTCCAGTTCAACGATGCCCTCTGATGCATCAAGAACGATCAAAGCAACATCACAATTTTCTACGTTCCTGATTGTCCTGAGAAATGAGTACCTCTCAACTGTCTTTGCCATCTTCCCTTTTCTGCGGATACCTGCAGTGTCCACGATAGTATATTTCTTCCTGTAATAAGAACAGACAGAATCCACTGCATCCCGTGTAGTGCCCGGCGTTGAGCTGACTATCATCCTTTCTTTACTCAGCAGCGAATTTACAAGAGTGGATTTTCCCACATTAGGCCTTCCCACTATCGCTATTCTGGGGTGCTCCCTCTTTTCTTCCTCTCCCTCAGACATGCCCCGGGTAATTGTTTCCATTAAATGCTCATAACCATATCCGTTCAGCGCAGAGAAAGGGAAGAGATCCACCCCGAGTGAAAAAAAATCAACAAGCAGGGCTTTTTCCTTTTTGGGCCCGTCTATTTTATTAACTCCATACAACACCCTCTTGCCATACTTTCTGAGCCTGTCAATTAACTCCAGATCCAGCGGCAGGACACCGCTCTCTGCATCCATCATCATTATGATGATCTCAGCCTCATCCACAGCAATGAGAATCTGTTTTATGACCTCTTTGACAAACTCCTCTTCAGGATCATGAAGAAACCCGCCCGTATCAACCACATCAAACACCCTGTCTTCCCATCTGGCTTCTCCATATAACCTGTCTCTCGTGATACCAGGGAAATCCTCAATGACAGCATGCCTTTTTCCTGTCATCCTGTTAAAAAGGGTGGACTTTCCAACGTTTGGTCTGCCTATAATAGCAACAATGGGTTTACTCATAGTTTATTTCACACGGTTATGACCGGTTAACCGGACCAATCTGTATCATCAAAAAGCAGGATGGAAGCGTTGATAATTGTATGACAATCAATATAATATATAATAAAATTTTATAATTATAGCATATGCTCATGCTTAAGAAAGTCAACAATTATAACGTAATATATAATAAGGTAGCATGGATTGCACTATTTATGTATATTTAGTGTAAAATATATTTACAATTATGGAGATCATGGAATAAGACATATGATGAAGATTATCTCGATAATAAGTTTGATGCTGGCAGTATTGTCATTTTCATCATCAGGCAATGCAGACATTTACAAGTATGTTGATGAAGACGGTGTTATTCACCTGACCAACATTCCAAAAGGCAATCACTATAAAAAAGTCATGGCTGAAAATATTATCGACAGACGGGCAGGCTATGGAAACATAATCAGGTCAGCCTCATATAAATATGGAATAGAACCTTCATTGATCGAAGCACTGATAACAGTAGAATCAAACTGGGACTCGTCCGCAGTCTCAAAAAAAGGTGCAATCGGCCTGATGCAGTTAATGCCGGCGACTGCATATGACATGCAGATAATAAATCCATTTGACCCTGTACAGAATATTGAGGCAGGTACAAGATATTTAAGGTTTCTGCTGGACAGATTTAACGGCAAACTGGATCTTGCTCTTGCAGCCTATAACTCGGGACCGACAACTGTGGAAAAGTCCGGCGGCATACCTGCCATCGCAGAGACAAGAAGATATGTCAGGAAAGTACTATCCATTAATAACAGGAAACAGCAACGGCCTGAAGCAAGAATCTATAAAGTAGTAGATGATAACGGTACGCTCCTTTTTACTGATAATCCCCCGGGCATATAAAACGTAACCCTTCAGTTATAATTAACAAAAATTGTTTAGGCACGTCATTCCCGAAGTTCTTTTATCGGGAATCCAGTCCCCTGATTACTGGATATCCGATAAACAGATCCCAACCAGGATTCAATTACAGATAAAATTCTCAGTCTTAAAGAGAAGAAAAACGCAGTAATTCTTGCCCATAATTACCAGCGGGAAGAAGTTCAGGACATTGCCGATTATACCGGAGATTCTCTTGAACTGTCCCGAACAGCAGCAACTACTGATGCCGATGTCATTGTCTTCTGCGGTGTTAATTTCATGGCTGAAAGCGCCTCCATTCTATCACCTGATAAAACAGTGCTGCTTCCTGTGCAGGAGGCCTGCTGTCCAATGGCTGATATGGTCACGGTCAAAGGAGAAAGAAAAATCAGGACCCAGTTTCCCGGATTCAAATATGAAGACGGTTACACATACGCTGCTGATTTTACCTTAAGGGACATTAAGGAGCGCCATCCCGGTATCCCTGTGGTCACCTATGTAAATACAACCGCTGATGTCAAGGCGGAAAGTGATATCTGCTGTACATCTGCCAACAGCATAAAAATAGTGGATTCGCTCGATTCTGATACAGTGATATGCATACCGGACAGAAACCTGTCAGCATGGATTGCAAAAAACAGTTCAAAAAAAGTCATAGCCTGGGACGGGTTCTGCCACGTGCACGACAGAGTGACTGCTGATGATGTCACAAAAGCCAGAGAGGCCCACCCTGATGCAATAGTACTCGCACATCCCGAGTGCAGAATGGAAGTGCTTGATAGGTCAGATCATGTAACAAGCACGTCAGGTATGATCAGGTATGCAAAATCATCCAATGCAAAAGAATTTATAATCGGGACTGAAACAGGCCTTTTATATAATCTGCGAAAAGAAAATCCCGGTAAGACGTTTTATCCGCTGAGAAATGACATGGTCTGTCCTAACATGAAAAAGACCACGCTGAAGAGTGTTTTAAATGCCCTGGAAACCATGACCCATCAGATCAGGGTCCCGGAAGAAATCAGGGTCCCTGCAAAACGGTCCCTTGACCGTATGTTAGAGGTCAAGTAGTTTCTTCCCGCTATCATTTAATCTAAATAGCAACTACTTTAAGTAAAATATTATCAATAGATGACGTCATTCCTGAAAGCGAAGCGCGTCGGGAATCAAAAGGGTAAGATTCTCGATGCGAGTCTCCGCATGAGTCGCTCCGACCGGTCTAGTCGGAATGACAAGGAATCGGTCAGAATGAGATAGAAAAGTGTGTCACTCCCGCTTGTCGGGAGTCTGATTCCGGTCAACCCTGAATATCAAAGTAACACGGCAAGTTCTACTTCTTCACATTATTGATAAGCAATGCGGTCGGGAAGTGTTTGAGGACGTCACCGACAAACAGTTTATTCTTTCCCTTAAGGTCTGTTCCCGTAACAACTTCTTTCCATGAAACAGGGGCACCCTTAGGGAGAATAAGACGGGTGTCTTCCCACACATCTCTTCCCAATGGTTTCGTACCATTCTCAATAACGCCCGTCAGGAACCTGGGTGCGACAGTAATAGAAAAGTAAGTGTTGTGCTTTCTGGCAAAAGCGATTAAATTATTTTTATATTTTCCATCTGTCTCAACAGGCAAAAAGGAACCTTTTGCAAAAAGTGACTTATGCTGCTTTCTTGCAGAAAGTAATTTATAAATAAGAAACAATTTAATTCTTCCATCTTCCCTGGTAGAAAACAGCTCCTCAAAAAGCTCATACCTGTTCTCTGTTTCCTTTGCCTTCATTTCCCTGAACAGCCAGGTCCTTAATTCATAATCAACCGGTCTCCTGTTATCAGGGTCCACAAAATTGAATTCCCAGAATTCAGATCCCTGGTAAAAATCAGGAAAACCGGGAGAGGTTGATTTAATAATGACCTGAGAGAGAGAGTTATATACTCCGAAATTTGAGACCATCTTCTGAAAGGTCATAAATTCATTCAGGAAATTGTTCTTATCTGAAATGGTCAGAATTTTATCAATAAATGTCATAAAGTTATCTTCATAGTCTGAATCAGGCTTCAACCATGCAGTATGTACTTTTGCCTCCCTTACAGCCTTGATCATATAGTTCTTTAACCGGCCTTTGAATGAATCAATCTCTCCACTGTCAAAAGGCATTCCACCTATCATGGTCTGGTACAGAAAATATTCATCATTTCTGTCCGGAACAGCAGTTCCCCTGACAGCTTTTTTTCTCCTCCTGTTTAATTTACTCCATTTTCTCAGGCTGGATTCCCATAGTTCCGGTATTTCAGACAGGACATTGATCCGGGCCCTTACATCTTCACCTCTCTTGGTATCATGGGTAGATGTTGCATTCATGGAGTGCGGCTGATTACCTGCTCTCTTCTCATTGAAAACATGGAACTCTTCAAGTGATATGCCGAACCTGTCAGGGCTGCCACCTACGTCGTTTAACGAAATCAGTCTGTTATACACGTACAATGTTGTATCTTCAAATCCCTTTGCCATCAAAGGTCCTGTCAGCTGCTGAAACCTCATAACAAAGTGGACCCACTCCTTTTTATCTTCCCCAGATGTTTCTTCACCAAAATCAAGCAATAAAAATCTCTCTATAAAATTGAATTCATACAGCAGGGCCGGGTTCATTTCGCGGGCAGCAGTTATTGTTTCGGTTATATATGCACGGTCTGTATCACTATAATCCTCACTTGTTGTATACGTCCTGTAAACCGGAAATAAAGCAAGGATCTCCTTGATCGCCCTTTTTAAGCCATATAAAGTTATGTCACCGCCAATTCTGTCATTACTCGATATCCTTTTTAAAAGATGTGCGAGATTATCAACGTCACCTGTCATGTCCTTTTCAATAACCAGCCTCTTTTTTTCATATAGCATCGTTTCATACGAAATCTTAAAGCCCGTATAACTGTAATAAAGTTTGTTAAACGCCCTTCCGTTATCTTCATCACAGAAAATCCCGTTCAGATAATTCAGAAACTCATACCCTGTTGTCCCCTGGACTGCCCACAATGATGGCAGCTCCTCTTCGGGTTCGAGAATCTTTTCAACAATAAGATATAAATCACCTGCCTTGTCCTTTAACCTGCGAAGGTACGCAGTCGGGTCATAGAGTCCGTCAATATGGTCTATTCTCAGACCGGTAATGATCCTGTCCTTGACGAGTTTGAATATAAGTCTGTGTGTATTGTTAAAGACCCTCTCATCCTCCACCCTGATTGATATGAGCCCGTTTATATTGAAAAATCTTCTGTAGTTCAGTTCTTCAGTTGCTACTTTCCAGAAAGAGAGCCTGAATAACTGCTCTGAGAGCAGGCTTTCAAGAAGAGAAATGTTATGGTCGTTTTTGTAATTACCATTAAACGTCTGAATATTTTTATCAATAAATTTCTTTATATTATCGTTGCTGTTATATAATTCCCATAGCATCCTTTTGACAAACTGTATCTGACTGTAGCGGACAAGCCTCTCATCTTCGGTCTCGGGAAGGTTTTTGAGTGAGTAAAGAATGCCAAGAAATTTAATAAAATCAGTGTGATCATCTCCAAGTTTTTTTCTCAGCGCCTGCAGCTGGTGAGTAATAATCCGGGCATAGGACTCAATTTTAAGCGGAAGCTTTAACATATAATAGTTGATCGAAAAACCATTACTGTCATACTGCAGGATTACCTCACCTGCATCAAGGCATTCACTGTAGTGTTTGCCGAGAAAAGGCGCCAGTAACCGCTCCGAAAGACTCTCGTAAAAATGTTCCCATTCAATGTCAAAGAAATCAAAGAACTCCGAGTTCCGGCCGTTTTCAAGAACATCCATAAGCATCTGATTTTCGCCATCAAATGCCATATGGTTCGGAACAATATCCTGGATCCATCCCATGCCAAGCTTTCTGATATCCTCCATGAGTTTTTTAAAATCATTAATCGTACCAAGATCAGGATTAAGCATGTTCAGATCAACTACATCATACCCATGCGGACTTCCCTTTTTTGCTTTGAAAAGCGGGGAAGCATAGATATCGCTTATACCCAGCTCATCAAGATATGACACTATTTCTCCTGCACGTTTAAATCCAAACTCCGGATTAAACTGTATTCTGTATGTTGAAACAGGAATTCTCATATTTTGGTGAAACCTATTATGTTTTAATTAAATTACATATGGCAGTGTACAATCATGTATCAACCATCTCATAAAGAGCAACACTTTGAGCTCTCATATTAACCTTGTCTTCACTGATTATGATTCCCGGTAAAGACGTTCCAGGTCCGTTCCACCGTTTATCTGACGAGTCAAGTATTTTTTCCCATTCAATATCATTCCCAAAAGGCGCAACAGAAACGTCACTTCTGTTTAAATTAATCAGGATCAGCACCCGGTCATTGCCCTGCCACCTCTCGACCGTAATCACTTTATTCTTTTCATCTCCTGTTACTTTCAGTGAATTCTTGTCTAAAGCGGAAAGAGCAGTAATTTTTTTTCGCAGGCGAATCAACTGTGTGTAAAAATCCAGCAGGATTTTATGGTCACCGGATTCTCTCTTTGACCAGTCTATTCTTGATTTCATGAATGTATTTATACTTTGCGGGTCATCCGGATCAGAGTGCCATTTAAACTGTTCAAATTCTTTTTTCCTCCCCTCCCTGATTGCATTGACCAGATCAGGATCAGAGTGGCTGGTAAAGTACATGAATGGACTGGTCTCGCCATACTCTTCCCCCATGAACAGAAGTGGAATATATGGCGATAATATAATTGTACCGGCTGCCATTTTCCGGGCTTCAAATGATACCAGACTGGCTATCCTTTCCCCCTGCATCCTATTTCCAACCTGGTCATGGTTCTGTATAAATACGATAAAACATTCAGCAGGCAAATCCTTTGATGAATTGCCGTGGTTACGCTTCCTGAATTTCGAATATTCCCCCGAGTAAACAAAACCCTCTCTTAACGATTTTTCAAGATGCCCGACACTGCCGTAATCAACATAGTAACCGCCCTCTTCATCTGCAATTAATGTATGCAAAGCATGATGAAAATCATCACACCAGAGAACATCAAGACCTAACCCGCCTTTGACTGAAAGTCTGGCAGCATTTGCGTCATTGAGATCAGATTCTGCCATGAGATAATATGTACATCCCTTTCGAGAAGAATATTCCCGGACACGTTCCGAAAGTTCAAGAAGAAACGGTCTATCACTTTTATCATAAATACCATGTATGGCATCCAGCCGCAGAGCATCACAATGATAATGCTCAAACCAGTAGAGTGCATTCTCAATAAAATAAGTTCTGACATCCTGATTATAAACACCATCAAAATTAATGGCCTGTCCCCAGGGAGACTTGTATTTATCAGTAAAGTATGGTCCGAAGTCCCGGATATAGTTTCCTTCCGGTCCGAGGTGGTTATACACCACATCCAGTATTACAGCTATGCCACGATTATGGCATGCATTAACAAATCCCTTCATCCCTTCAGGGCCGCCATAGGAGTTTTGAACGGCAAAGGGATAGACACCGTCATATCCCCAGTTTCTGCTTCCGGGAAACTGTGATACTGGCATTATTTCTATGGCATTTATTCCTAGCTCCTGCAGATCATCCAGCCTGTGAACTGCTGATGAAAAAGTCCCTTCATCAGTGAACGTTCCGATATGAATTTCATAAATGATCATCTCCCTTTTATCAATGCCTGTCCAGTCATTGTCCTCCCATTGAAAGGAATGATGATCAATAACCTGTGAAGCCATGTGTACGCCATCCGGCTGCGCATATGAAGCGGGATCAGGCCTGTCCCTGTTATGATCAAGGTTATAATAATACAAAGTGCCCGGCAGGCAGTCATTCACATTGACCTTCCAGTAACCCTGAGCATTTCTTTCCATGGGAACAAGCCTTTCTGAAGGCGTAAGGAGTTTTAAAGAGACATTTTTTACATGAGGGGCCCAGACACTAAATTTACATGCATTGCTATCTCCATAATTGGCGCCAATTTTCATAAATCATGTCATAAGCCGGCAGCAATTAGGCAGGCTTTATCAAATGTTCATTAAGTTGCACCGCTCATCACAATGCCAAATCCTTCAGTGCAGGATCAGAACAGCGATTACATATTAAATCTGTTATCACAGTGTATAAGGATTATGACCTGTGTCCGCAGGTTATACCTGATGTCTTACCGGCATATCGAGGTTGAACCTCAATATCATGATTTCAGAAACTGTACTGCAGGGTCAGTATCCAGTTCACGTCAGTCTCCTTGATATTGGCCGGAGGATCACTGTCATATTCAAGTATGTTGACAAACTTTAAGGCCCAGCCAGATGCCAGGGGCGTCGCAATAGCTGCTTCATTTCTGAGATTGAAATCACCAATGTCCTCAAAACTGGGATATATAATGAGCTGGTCGGTAAATGTGAGTGAAGACAAAAGTTTATACATCAGGTTTCCCGCCAGCCGGCCCGCTATCCAGTCGGCATCTTCTGCAACTTTATAGTTATCAGAAAAGTAAGATATACCGCCCTCAACCGAAAGTGACCTTATCTCTTCATCCCATATCTGATAACCTGCACCAGGACCGATAATAGTACGCAGCGTCAGGTCTTTAAATTCATCCTTAAGCAGTTCAAGCCCGATATATCCATAAAGCTTCTGTGTAAAAAAATAATCATATTTAGCAGCGCCATAGTAGCTTTCGGCTGTCTTATTCCCGTCCTCTTCCGAATAGTTAAACAGCAAATTCAGACTGTACCGGTCCTGTTCGGACTTCCTCATTGCATCGGCACCAGCTGCTGCGTTAAAACGATCTGTATTTCCTGACTGCAGACTTGCTCCGATATTGACGCTTCCTTTCCAGACAGGAGGATCAGCTGCTTCAACATCATGCGATCCAAAAGTTAAACCAAGCATCACAACAAGTAAAAAAATGAACACGGATTTACATAACAGGAATTGCTTTTTCATTTCAGCCCCTTTCGCAATTAAATGATTATATGTTGTGCTTCCGGACCTTATTTGTAACAATGCATCCGGCAGGTTAATATTTTTAAGGAATATGATTGTCTTTTTTATCATATAAAACAGTAGATGTCAACAAGTGGGATATGAAATTGACAACGACTCTAAGTCTCATATACTATGTTCATTACATTCGACTTTTTTCAGGAGGTTTATTTGTTTTCAGAGATATTTGATAAGACAATTCTTCAGAACAGCGTTATGGATTACATCGTTTTCTTTGTATCGTTTTTAGCCGGTATTATATTCATTCAAATATTGAAAAGCATTGTTATTAAACGTCTCAAGGTCTGGTCAGAAAAAACCGCTACTTCAATTGATGACTTCCTGATAAAACTTTTCGAGCAAAAGCTTGTTCCCCTGCTTTACTTCGGTGTTTTCTATCTGACAATTAAAAGTCTCTCGATGACAGAAGCTGTAAAAAAAGCAGTTGATGTTGCAGGTATTATTCTGCTCACCTTTCTGGTTATCCGTCTCATTATTGTAATCATTAATTATATTATCGAATCCTACGCAAAAAAGACGTCTCTTGATCCAGGCAGACAGCAGAACTTCAGGGGTATTATTACCATCGTCAAAGTCATAATATGGACTGCCGGTGGTGCATTCCTGCTGGACAACCTGGGATTTAAGATATCTGCTGTATTGGCAGGACTCGGTATAGGAGGTATTGCTGTTGCGCTGGCAGCACAGACAATTCTGGGCGACCTTTTCAGTTACTTTGTGATATTTTTTGACCGCCCCTTTGAAGTGGGTGACTTTATTATTGTAGGGGATTACATGGGCTCAATAGAATATATCGGAATTAAAACCACGCGCGTGAGGAGTCTTGGAGGTGAGCAACTGGTTTTTTCAAATACTGACCTCACCAATTCAAGGATAAAAAACTACAAGCGAATGGAGAAACGCCGCGTCCTTTTCAGTCTGGGAGTTACATACCAGACTTCTACTGAGCAGATAAAAGAGGTCCCCGGAATTATTAAGAAGGCCATTGAAAACGTTAATGATACCGTGTTCGACCGGGCCCATTTTTCTTCTTATGGAGATTTCAGCCTCAATTTTGAAATTGTTTATTATGTCCTGAGCGGTGATTACAACAAATATATGGACATTCAACAGGAGATTAATTTCCAGATCAAGGAAATATTTGAAAAACGCGGAATAGAATTCGCCTATCCCACGCAAACACTATTCATGGAAAAACCACAGGAGAACAGTTAAGCAATGAAACAGGTTAAATACGGAAACAGGGCAATAACCCGATCGAAACTAAAAAGATGGCCCAATCCTTCACAGGACAGGGATTATACAATAGATATCAGTTTTTCCGAATTCACCTGTTTGTGCCCGCGATCCGGCTACCCTGACTTTGCAACGATACAGATCAATTATGTCCCGGACAAATATATTGTAGAGCTTAAATCCCTGAAACTGTATCTCAACAACTACAGGAACCAGGCGATATCACACGAGATGTCTACGAACCAGATATTCGATGACCTTAATAAATTTCTTAAACCAAGGTTTATGGAAGTAACAGGTGATTTCAATCCACGGGGAAATGTAAAAACCGTCATCAATGTCTCAACCGACCAGGCTGACAAATAATCTTTCTATCTGTATATTAGCTCGATAATACCGACTTAGTTTCAAAATGGATAATTGGAATAATTGAAGACTTACGATTTAAATTGTTAATGTCCTGCTTAGTGATGTAGACATGTATGGCGCTCTTAATTCTTCGCATAATGCACTCAAGCTGTATGAACTTGAATAAGCGTGCATATATATTTCTTAATGAGATAAAGATCATTTTTTATCCTTCTAATCCTCCGATAATGCTTCAAATTCCTTTTTTTTATTTTCAAACCACTCTTTCATAATATCAGGTTTTTGCATAAGATTTTTCATTTCATTCA
>CALZMZ010000085.1 GCA_945788685.1 Thermodesulfovibrionia bacterium
ATTTCTGATGCCCGGGAGAAGCTTTTTGTTTCTGCGACGATACAGAAGACTTTTAACTTATGATCATCCATTGATAACAATTGTAATTAAATTAAATTGCAAAAGTCAATTAACCCGTGCTTCAATTGTGCAACCACATCCACAATAGAAATTATAATACAGAACAAGAAATAATATAACGCTGACTTCCGGCTATGACTGTTACACTGAATTCACATTATTTCATGAGCGATTAACATTATTAATGCAGATATTACTATTAATGGCTTGACATAAAGCTCGCCAGTTGGTTTATAATCATGGGAATTTGCAACTTCAAATTCCAACTCCCGTTAATTAAAGTTTGGTTCTCTATGGTTAATACCCTGAGAGTACAAAAAAAAAAGGAGGTAGTATGAGATTATTTATCACAATGGTAATACTCGTCTTTGCAGCGACCATTCCTCAGCTCGTTTCTGCTGAACCGGCCAAGACAATAGATGAGTTAGTTGCACCGTATGACTCTTCTCAATGTGCTGAATGTCATGAAGAAGTTCATGACAACTGGGCAAAATCATGGCACGCAAAATCCATGACTGATTCCAGAGTTATAAGAACATGGAGGACCTTTATTCTGAGCGGTCTTGACAAGTCCCCGCAGGCAAAAAGAAGGGACCTGAAAGACATCTGTCTTCCCTGTCATGCACCGGTAACCAAGAAAGTTGCCATGACCGATGAATTGACCGTTCAGATCACGGATTTAATTGTAACTGCAGCTGAAGATAAGGATACTGCCAAGAGAGACGCAGCACTCAAGGAACTCTCAAAGCTCAATATTGGCTGCCTTGAATGTCATAACATAGAAGGTTCAGCTGACGGCAAACCGCTGCCCAATACAATTTACGGCCCGGGTGATGCTGAAGAACCCCCGCATAAAGAGGAGTTTGGTTTTGACACGGTAAAATCAGATTTCCTGAAGACTTCCAAATTCTGTGGTACCTGTCACCACGGCTGTCCACCTGATATGCCCTCTTCCATATGTCCTACTCTCTACACAAGTTATGAAGAAGAATACGTGGCGCATGGCGGAGACAAGACCTGTCAGCAGTGCCATATGCAGGGTGAAGAAGACGGTGAAAGCCACCGGTTCCCCGGTATTTATGAGAAGGATTTCGCAGCTACAGGTGTTGACATCAAACTGAGTGCCAGTCCAACGGAATATGTGGATCATCTTGCAAACAAGCTCATGCCTGCCGTGGTCATGAATGTACAGTTAAAAAACACATCCGGTCACGGCATTCCCCATGGCTGAATATACATACCAAAAGCGTCACTGGAAGTGACCGTAAAAGATCAGGACGGAAAAGTAGTATATTCAGACACAGAAGAGTATGGTGTATATGACCTTCATTTTGCAGATAACAAGGAAGGGTACCTGGGTCTTAATAACTGGGATATAACAGCCCAGAACCACGTAAACCTCGGGCTTGAGCCCCATAAGACCGAATCTATTACCAAAGTTTTACCATTGGAAATAGGAACAAAATCAGTAACTGTTGAAGCCGCATTCAATTATCTCTATGAAGAAGGCCACTCAGAGGTTATTAAAAAAGCTACTAAAAAAATAGATTACTGATTTTCATAGTATTGCTCAAAGGCACCATTCCTGTTTTCCGGAATGGTGCCTTTTTTCATGACTCATATCATTACTGAATACCTTCATTCCTAAACTGCATGGCAAACCGCTAAGATTGAAAAACATGATGAAACATAGTAAAATGGCGTGTTCTACATATTTAATTAAAGATTAAACACTATGAAACCAATCTATATTATTTTACTTTTAACAGCTATACTGATGCCGGGGTGCGGCAAAGATAAAGTCAAACCTTCCGCTGATTATTTATTGTCACTGGAGGCAGCCAAAAAAATCGATGCGATTACATCTGAGTATGTGTCAAAAAGCAAATCAACCTTAAAGGCCATGATAGAACCTCCATTATCAGACAGCATCATAAATGCCCTGTCTTTTAAAAAAGCTGAGCTGTCTTTTAATCAAAGACTGGTAAGAATAACCGCTGATTCTGTCAATGTCAGCGTCAGCTGGCAGGGTTCATGGAAGTTATCTGATAGCAGGGAATTCAATAACAGGGGCGTAGCTGATCTCATATTCCAGAGGGAATCGATGAGGCTTTCAGAAATTACCGGAGACAATCCCTTTATCCTTCCATATGAAAGAGATCCGGTGGACGGAAAATTGTCAGGCATGGATTCACCGCCTGAACCGGCCATGAAATCAGATAATGATGTAACGGCAAAGTCACTGCCGGCCAAAGCGGATGAAGAACAATCTATTACGGAAAAACCACTTAGTCAAGATAGCGGGGACACCACCAGGACATATGCTCCACAGGATGCAACAACACCATCATTATCTTACGGGAAAGATAAAGAACATACTGATGCAGCTGAACCAGTGAACCGGTCAAGGGAGGAGCATGTTGAGGTTTATACTATTCAGGCGGGGAGTTTCCGAGGTATAGAGCGTGCCAGGGTACAGTTTGATTTTATAACTAATCTTCTTCAGAAAAAAGCTTACGACAATCTCAGAATAGAGAAAATCGGAGACTTTTATACGGTGAGACTTGGAAAATATGACAAGTACTCTTCTGCTAAAAACCAGCTTCGGGAACTCATGCATAAGATTGATTCACTTCATATCCTTAAAGCGTACATCAAAGAAGACAGGATCATTATGCAACAGAGTTCGCTATCTCAATAGACCGGGTTCGTAGAAATCATTAAACATGGAATTGCACAAATAAGCCGGAAGGTTAATATGTATTTTTACGTAACTGGTTTCTCATATTCTGCGACACTTTTATACGGTTATTTTCTTCATCATCGTATATTTCGTATCTCAGCGCTTTTATAAGGGCATACCTCATAATGCTCCAGTATTCATGGGCCTTTGACGCCTGAACTGATGGTAATTCCACAGTGTAGGTAGGTATTTTTCTCTCGTTTCCAGCATAGTTGCCCAGTGAGCCCGGGTAGAACCTGAAATCTATAAATTTCAGAAACCGTTTAGTGTTCTTTTGAATTCTAAGCCCTACGTTTTTCGCCCGTCGTTCCACCCGCAGCAGGTTATAGATTTTCTGGTCTCCTGGTCCATCAAAATCGAGAAACCCCAGCGGCGCATGGAAGGAAAGGATTTTATCCGGTTGATACTTGTTGATCAGAAATGTCTGCATCCTGGTCTCAACTTCAGAACCCGCACTCCGGCCGGGATATTTCCGGGGGTCCTTTTTCTTGGCCCATAGTTTATGCGCTTTTCTTTCCCAGTCCATTGTCGGCAGGTTTCTGTTCGTATCTACGCCGTTGATGTTGCCCCTTGTATTCATGAAGAAGCCGTCCGGATTAACTATCGGAGCCACTACCAGCTTAAATTTTCCTGCTGCCTGTGGATTATCAAAAATAATTTCTCTCACCAGATGAAAGCATTGATAAATTCCTGTAGGTTCATCACCATGAACACCACAGAGCACAAGATTAACAGGGACGCTGGCGTCATGGTCTTCAAAACCGAATTCCTGGTATAAAAGTGGATTACCCTTGGCAGAGTAATCATATATTTCCCATCTGTCAGGATTGCATATAATTCTGTCCCATCCAAATTTCTTGAATTTGACATTCACTTCGGAACAGAATTCAACTTTGGTCTTATTTTCCGTTTGTGCGGGCATTGCCGTATCCACTTCTTCACTCAGTAGCGGTATAATACAAAAGAGGCACGCGATAAGTGCAATTCCAGTTCTCCTACTTGTTTCTATCATTCGTCGATCTCCCGATAATTCTCATCTCAAGTAAACACGTCTGATATTTCTTTTATGGTTAACTTATTACTTCTGCTATCAGGTTATTCGTATATGCCATGGTTCATATCGAACGCCAAAGGGATTGTCGATTTCATAGCGGAGCTTCAGATAACCGAGTTCGCAGAGGCTCTGGTATGCATCTGTTGTGGTAAACCTCTCTGTAAAATTCAATACACCAAATCCCACCTGTCCAACATCAAAATCACCATTTGCATGAAAAGAGTATCCCGGAGGCGCAAGTGAGCGAGAGGAGAGGGAAAGGTTCCCATGGTTCTTATACGCTTTATTCAAGAAAAGCAGAAACTGTTTCATGACACCACGCACACCGGAAGTAAGCATAACCGTCTTACCTACCTGTCGTCTGATTTTATTAAACATTTCCTGGGGGCGGCCCCTGTAAAGATAGTTCCCATGCCGGGAGATATAATTGACCTCAGACTTTTTAATCCTGTCAGTAATCCCTGGCAGTGTTTTATCTCCAAAAAATCCATATCGTCTTGCATCCTTATAATAAAGCTCCTCCATCAGATCCAGTTCTTCCCGGGAAAACTCTCCAACTATCGGATATGTTCTGGCAAAGATTAAGGCATCATCAAAACCCAATATATGGAACCTGCCATGCCCTACCAGTTCTTCAAGCCGTCTCAGCCGCTTGACCATGGATTTAAAAACATGATATACATCTCTGCTGATCATTATGTCATCTCTGTGAGGAGAGTCAAAATGCCTCATTTTGTAGAGATAATCTCTGATATGATCATCAGACGGATTTGATAAAGAAGCAGAATATACTTTGATTTTCTTTGCGTATGCGTCAAAAGCCACCCCGTTTGCCAATAAACTCAGGCCAAGGATTTTGAGAAAATCCCTGCGCTTAATATTTTTATCGGCGAAGCGGACATATTCCAGTAATTTTTTGATCATAATTCGTTATCGGTAATTTTTCAAAATCCCTTGAGGAAATCATTAATGCCGGTATAATCACTGTGCTTAGTGATAACGGTGAGAGAATGATCAGTGAACTTCTTTAACCCACATTATTCACGAATAATGCGTGTTAATGAATTGGATCGATACTTCCGATAGAGCCTGGTCCGACAATATGATTTTAACACTGTAATTCAGCTAAAGGCTTACAGCATTTTATCCGAAAACAAATAAGGTTGTCATATTGCATACCTAATATGATAAGGAGATGAATTTGGGTCCAGGTTTTTACAGCAATAATGTATATGTGTTAATTTTTATGGCTTTCTTATGTCTGTTATTACCGCTTACATCAGATGCATCAGAATTGATTTATACGATCCAGACTGGCAGTTATTCTGATGTAAAGGATGCCCGTATAGAGTATGAATCCATAGAACAGGTATTACATAAAGAGGCCCTTGCATATCTGAGGATAGAAAAAATTGGAAAGTATTACTCTGTGCGGATCGGAAATTTTAAACTTTCCGATATAGCATATAAATTCCATCAATCCGTGAAATCCCGTCTGACATCATCACTCGTAATGAAAGCATATATAAAAGATGAACGGATAGAACAAATGTATGCCGGCCCTGAACTCACCAGTACAGATGGACTCAGAGATCAGTCTTTATCCGTATCCGCACCTGATATTGAAACATCATGGGTCAGGGGCAATACAGAATCCGCAGATATCTCAGCGGAAGTTCATGAAAAAAGGGGAGACAGGTATCTTTCGACTGATCAATACTTCCTGGCTGTAACTGAATACAATCATGCAATTCATAAAGGCAGGCAGGATCCTGTCCTGTACCGGAAATTAGCCAGGATTCTCTATCAGTTAAAGTTTGTTGATGAGTCTATTGTCGAGATGGAGAAAGCTGTCCAGCTGGCGCCTCACTCCAATACTATAAAGATTGAGCTTGGCAAGCTGTATCTGGTGAAAGACAAACTTGACGATGCTGAAAAGCAGTTCCTGGCTGCGCTGAAAATCAATCCAGGTTATACAAACGCCCACTACTACCTGGGTGAAATTTATCTGAGAAAAGGCAAGTATGAGATGGCCTGGTATGCTGCAAAAGCTGCCCTGGGACTGGGGCATCAAAGTCAAAATCTGATCAGGAAACTGGAACTGTTATCAGATGAACCTGATACAGTTCCCTGGGACAGGGAAGAAGGTTTATATATCAGGCAGATTCTGGTTGAGAGTCTTGAGACAGCTGCTGACCTGATGTCGCGGATTGCAGACGGGGAAATGTTTGAGAATATCGCAAACAGTAATTCCAAAGTAACAGGCAAACCCGTTGGCGGGTATATAGGTCGATTCAGTCCCTCAGAAATTCATCCTGAGATTGCCAGGGCCCTGCTTTCCCAGGATGTCTACTTTGAACCGGTCATCGTACAGACAGAAAAGGGGTATCATATTGTTCAACGTATCGCTTCTTCGGACTTTTACTTCCGCGAAAACCTGCTGGCTGCCACAAAGCAGCTTTAATCTTCCATTTTCAGGCCCTGGACCCTGTCTGTTCTAAACTTTTCCCAAGAAAAAACCGATGTATAAAGAGGCTAATAAAATATCCAGTCTGTTTCATATTTTGATTACTGATTTTGTGTGAGGAGAGAGAAAATAATGTTATCTGCAAATAAAAGATCTTCAAGAAATAAACCGGTTAAAGAGAAAAATACTGCGCTACTAATTTCTATATGTATTCCCGTTATATTATTTACTCTCATTATTCTCGTAATTGCTCTGCCTTCAATAGTTGAGAAAAAAAGCATAAAAGATGAAAGAGCAGCATTGAGTCGTCTGGAATCTTTGAGTAAAAGCGTAGATAAGGAGTTAACAGCTCCCGCACCAGAGAAGAATCGTACAATAAAAAAAGAATTGCCTGAAGCTGATCCGGATGGTATGCGTGCCAAAGAATCACAGGACGGTGCAGAAGGTGACGTCATTTCCGGACAGGATGACATTCATTCTTTGGTCTATACAATTCAGGCTGGCAGCTTTTATGACTTTCATCGTGCCGGGAAACTGTATGATTCCATTATGAATAAGCTCAACACGGAAGACCTTGCATATCTGAGAATAGAGAAAGTTGGGCAGCATTATGCTGTACGGCTTGGAAAATTCGGGGAGCAGAGACATGCAAAAATATTCCATGAAAAAATAATGTCTCTCCTCTCAACTGCCAGCATTATGAAAGCGTTTATAAAAAAAGAAAGAATTAAAAAACTGCATTCCTCCTGATCGTCAATGGCTATAAAGAACGCAGGTTAACGCTTGCGACATATTATCATATCAATAGCTAATATAAAGCATATATTAATGATCGTATCTGATAATACGATAAGTCCTGTTTTATATAAGTCTACATCTTGTAACGACTATAAATTTCAAATCTTACGGGACAAGTGCATATGTAGCCGGCTCCATATGCTACTTTATATAGACAATCGTTATATGAATAGTAGTTATTTGTATCTTTCACATAGATCATGCTTTCAAGGGGCACTTCAATAGAGCACATAGGTCTTTCTTTAGAACACATGGGATTTCCATCGTTAGTTAAACAAAGGAAGTTGGATGGACACATCGTTGTTTTCTGAAGACTTTCATCACTAATGCTAAAAGCCATGATATCCTCCCCCTCCCTCATGCAGGATTACCTTCAGTCGAACAAATCTACCATATTAATTTACATATCACTTATTGCCTTTACTTGTCAATTTAAAAGTATTTATAGTTGCGATAAGAAAATCTTATAAATGCCAGGCAAATAATAGGTGATCGATTAACATTGGTAATCTTGCATGCTGAGGTAAGATGTGTAAGTTATTCTTCCAAGAAGTTGTCAATTCAGATAGAAGAAATTCATGATTTAATTCAATTTAAGCTAATATGAATAATTCTAATGGGATTGCTTATAAAATCTTAGTACGAATTGGTATAAAACTGTAAAGTACAATAACTCAATAATAGAGATTAAATAGTAACTTCCGAACTGCAACAAAAATCACTATCATTTCAACAAATCAATGAAATCCTGTCTGCTATGAAACTATTGAAAAGAAAGGATTATTAATACTCGTACTCTGAATCAAATTCAATTATCATTGGAAATTATCAATAGACACATCTGTTTTAAAGACATTTTGTGCACCTTTGATATGGTTTAGTTGTGGGTGGATTACGGCTATTTCAATGTGGTTTTAAATACTAATATTTTAATATAATGCTTTAGTATAAATGGTGCCGAAGGGGGGATTCGAACCCCCACAGGATTGCTCCCACTAGACCCTGAACCTAGCGCGTCTGCCAGTTCCGCCACTTCGGCACAAAAAATAGTAAAATTCAATTTGTCTGAATATAAGTAGTAAAAAGGATGTTGAGCGGGATAACCGGAGCTTTGTTACTTGCAATACTAAATGCTAAACGATTGTATTGATCCGTGGTATAAGGTATTTATAGAATGGTAAAGCTATCTATTGAGCTTGCATACTTCATGGCTTAATGATTCTGTCTTCTTTAATGTAAGCTTTTAAGACAACAGGTGATTTTATCTTATGATTAAGTTTCTGGAGCAGCTCTTTCGTGGAAGAGTCATTCTCATACTTCCCGAGTCTCACAGTATAATATTTGCCTATTCTTTCTATTCTGAGATTATTGTAATCCTTTGCCTTCATATGTTCAGCAATAAAACTAAACTGCTCCTGAGCACGATCGATATTGAGAAAACTCCCTGTCTGGATAGTGTAAATCTCAGACATGACATCTTTTTCCTGACTCAATGATCTGGCTGTTTTTTTCGGCAATGATCGAGCTGTAACACCGTTATATGATGATTTGGCTGATCCAGATGGTGATTCCCTGCCTGATGTTTCAGGTTTTTCTGCATATCTTTTATTTTTTTCATATTCTTTTTGTTTCTTTAACATCGAGACTTCATTGTTGAGTTTATCAATATTCTGCAATGCATTTTTATATTTCACCTTCAATTCACTCATTTCTGTTTCCGAACTCATATTTGTCCCGGGATCAACGGTGGCTTCCATATCCTTATTCTGAATATCCAGAGCATGGGATTCCTTCTTTTTAGTCCGCAGATCATTTACAAGTAACTGTTCAAAATACCCTCTTGATTGACAGGGCACCCACCCCTTAAAGCTTTTCCCTATCCATAATGATGCACGGTAATCAGGAATAATTCTAATTGATGACCTGTTATCTTCAAGGGGAGAAATAAATATTTCATAATTCCCAACGATTTCATGATAAACATAGAGACTGCCCAGTTGTCCGCAGTCCGCATATTCTGATTGATACTGAAAGCCGTTATATGGAACATTGAACTCTTTTGTTATTATATATCCGGACTTTTTATCAGCAGTGTCGATAGCAGAAACATTTTGTTCCAGAAAATTACTGCTCAACTCCCAGACGTCATCAAAGGGTAACGGAAGAGTCTCCCTGGATGTGTATTCATGTTTCATGGGAAGTGCTGTTACGCAGCCCGTCATAAATACTATTACAACTATATACGGTGCTTTTTTAATACATTGAGCTATCATCTTTAACATGCTAATACTCTGCCCTGTAATTATCTTTCTTGCAATTCATGTCCTAACATATTACATATCGGATTATTGGTCTTAAATCTGAACAAAGAATTCATATTAACCAAGGAGATCTCTTGCGTATGAATAGAGGTTGTGTCAGGGGATTATGCAGGACAAAGATATTAAGAAATTAACAGAGGAACCGGGCAGAATACTTATTTGTAGTAGTCAGCAGCCTATCGACTCTTTTCTTCATCTATGAAACTTAAAAGATATTCCTTAAACTTGTCAGGAACGAGCCAGCGGATGCCCAGTTTTTCAGCCCATTTGATCGCGCCGTGATCAACGGTTACCAGCAATGCATCAAGCTCCTTTGCCAGTAAAATCAGATCAACGTCTTCCCTGCTGTCTATAATACCTTCCCGCAGGGCCTCTCTGTAGCTTTTGCGCATGCCCTTGATCAATTCCCTCTCGTCTACTGTACCAACGCTCCTGACAGCCTTTTCCGCAACTCTCAGGCCCTTGTTGATCCGGTCCCTGATATCTTCAATAAGTTCGTACAGAAGCACAGCCGGAACATTCATTTCATGCCTGCCAGGGGATTTCTGACTGAGTACAGCCATGAGTTTGCCCGGAACTTTTCTCCTGTCCACGAAATTCATCAGCTCTTCAAAAATGGAAGAAGGCATATAGAATTGCAATGAAGGTATCTGTTCTGCCAGCAGCAGGAAACCCTTGATCGCTTCGGTGGGTGAACCGCCGAAATCACTCCGGACATCAGGATTTACAAACAGGCTGGTATCAAGTACTACTTTGTCTTTTCTGGATTTTACAGACTTCATTTATATCGAGAATAAAGGTGTTCCAGCTCTTACACTCAGGACATCTGCCAGTCCAGTCCCTCGTTGAAAAGCTGCAGTGAGAACAGCAGAAAGGCACAACCAGAGGTCTCCCGGCCTTCAGGGCCTTTTTAAATTCATCTTTAGCTTCTTCAAACTGCATTCTTCTTTCATGAATATTTCCTCGCAGTATGTGCAGTCCCGGGTGGTCAAAAGAAGTTGTATCCATGGAGTTAATCGTATCAAAGGCATGATCGATCATCTCGAGCCTGTAATATAATTTGGCAAGAAAAAACTGAAGCTTTATATCGTTTCTGTCTTTCTGTATGGCTTTCTGGTACAGATCAATTATTTTTCCCGGCTCACCCTTTGTAATAAAAAAGTCTTCCATCCATACAAGTATGGCAAGGGATAAAGTCTCTTCATACCCTTTTTTGAAAATAGATTCCGCTTCTTTTTGCTTTTCGTCCTTCACATAACCCTGTGCAAGAGTAATATATGCTGCAATGAAATCTTTATCTGTTTTTATAAGTGCCTTTAAAGTCTTTATCCCCTTTTCCGCATCTCCAGTATCAAGGTAGTGTTTTCCAAGTTCATATTTATAACCATTAAGCTTTACGTTCTCTTCCTTCTCTTCTTCAGCGGTCAGCTTGGACTTGAGTAGTTTATGCTGGACATCGATTACCTCCTCCAGACGACCTGTTGTTTCAAAGATATGCCTCTTTTTATGTAGAACTTTTTTATTTTCACTGTCGATTTCAAGTATGTCATCAAGGGCCTTTAAGGCATCATGCCATTTTTCCCGGGATTCATACAGGTCTGCAATGGAAAGAAGGACCTCAATGCCCCGTGGTTTTGCATCCTTTGCACGCATATAGAATTCCTTGGCCTTAACATAATCCTTATCAAGACCAGCGATATCTCCCTGCCGTAACAGGGCATTAACATGGGCAGGTTCACTCTCGGTGACACGTTCAAAAAACTCCTTTGCCTCTCCATACCTCGAAGCATAAAAAGCATCAAGACCCTTTGAATATGATTCCTGGACTTTGGCCTCTTTTTTATGCTGGCGCTGGACATGCCAGTGCTCTAATGAACGTTTTGCGTCTCTTATCAATACAATAATTGCTGTTGAAAGTATCCCGACTGCCACAGAAACCAGAATAAGTGCGATAACAGGGACCGTGTACGTCAGGTCCTGCCAGACTGTTAAATCAACCATTCCTTTATTAAAAAAGGCAAGAAGGCTCAATAATACAAGAAATATAATTATAAATAAAACAGAAAGTTTTCCCATCCCGTACCTTCCTTATATTTTTGCTCAGTTCGTAAGTTTACATTGTTACTGATGTCATCGTTATATTAATTAACTGAAATCCGTTTTGCATCCATCCAGAACTTGTCAAGGTTGTAAAATGTTCGGGTCTCTTCATCAAAAATATGGACAACCATATCACCATAATCCATTAACACCCAGCGTGCAGTGTCCATTCCCTCCTTCCCGATAGGTTGAATCTTTTCTCCGGAAAAATGCTCGTCTATCGATTCAGCAATCGCCCTGATCTGGGCCCTGTTTTCTCCCGAACATATTACAAAATAATCTGCAATAGTTGAAAGGCCTTTCAGGTCAAGGACTACAACGTTACTGGCTTTCTTGTCAAGTGCCAACTCTGCAGCTTTGACAGCCATATCTTTAATTCTTCTGTCTATTTTACTGTCTAAAGGTATAACTCCTTTCAATAATAAGCAGGAAGGAAGAAGTAAGAATATACAAAGCAATATCTTGCAGACTCATTTTCCGGTTCTTACTTCCCATTTCTCACTTCTTATTTCTTATTTCTCACTTCTTATTTCTCACTTCTTATATAGGTTATGAGCAATTATATAGGATTTTACGGAATCAGGCAAGAGATATCTGACGCTTTTCCCCTTTATTATCAAGCTTCTGATACGGGATGCAGAGATCTTAAGACCGGTAACTTTCAAGAGATGTCCCTTATGTTTATCAGTAATATCAAATGAATAATCCGTGACTTTATCTTTATCCAGACCGGTCAATACTTTTTGAGATATCCCCTTTATAAAAGGTGAAGAACTGATATCCTTAAAAAAATAGCCGGGCCTTGATATGACCACAAGATTAGTCATATTCAGTAACTTTTGCGGCTCTTTCCATTCCTGCAGATCAAGAAAAGCGTCAATACCCAGAATAAAGTAGAAATCAGCGTTTTCATAAGTCCTGCTCAGTTTTCTTATGGTATCAACTGAATATGACCTGCCTCTTACCTTTGTCTCAATATCTGAAATATTAAAATGCCTGTTACCCTTGATTGCCTTTTCAACCATTTCAAAACGTTCTAAAGCACGGGCAAGGTCCGGCTTGTCAAAAGGGGTCTTTCCGGAAGGAATAAACAGCATGTTATCCAGCATAAGCCTTTCATACACGTCCTCAGCCGTCCTGAGATGTCCGTAATGAACAGGGTTAAAAGTGCCGCCGTAAATGCCTATTTTCATTGTATGTGTTCTGACATCCGGGTTCTGGGTTCTGACTTCAGCTTCTGATCTGTCCGTTTCCAAGACCTATGAATTTCGTGCATGTCAGCTCTTCAAGTCCCATCGGGCCCCTTGCATGGATCTTATCAGTTGAAATACCCATTTCAGCACCAAGTCCGAACTGGAAGCCATCACTGAACCGGGTTGACAGATTCACAAATACTGATGATGAATCCACTTCTCTCAGAAACCTCATTGCCTTTCCGTAGTCTTCAGTCACTATCGTCTCTGTATGTGCAGAGCTGTACTCTGCAATATGGTCCATTGCAGCATCAATGTCCCTGACCACTTTAACATTTAAAATGAGATCCACATATTCATTATGATAATCATCGGCTTTCGCCTCGCTTACAGATGGAACGATCTTCTTTGTTCTTGCACAACCTTTAATATTCACTTTGGCTCTTTTAAGGCGTTTTGTTATGGCCGGAAGAAATTTCTTTGCTGCTTTCTCATCTACAAGCATGGTTTCCATGGCATTGCATGTACCCGGTCTCTGCACCTTGGCGTTAAAGCATATCTCTTCTGCCATTTTCAGATCAGCGTCCCTGTCCACAAAGACATGACATACCCCTTTATAGTGTTTCAGTACCGGAATGCGCGAATTTTCTGTTACAGCCCTTATAAGGCCTTCGCCCCCCCTGGGTATGACAACATCAATAACGCCCTCAAGTTTCAGCATCTCCATAACAGCCTTTCTGTCTGTATTTTCCAGAAAGGTGATGACTCCTTCATGTATCCCCTGTTTTTTTGCAACTCCTCTGAGTATCTTCACAATTGCCTTATTGGAGTGAATGGCCTCTGATCCGCCCCTCAGGATAACTGCATTACCTGCTTTAAGACACAATGCAGTGGCATCAGCAGTCACATTGGGTCTTGATTCATAAATAATTCCAATTACTCCCAGGGGAACCCGCATCTTGCCGATGGTCATCCCGTTAGGCCTCTGCCACATCCTGGTTACCTCACCGACAGGATCAGGAAGGTGAGCAATATCGATCAGGCCCTGAGACATTTCTTCTATTCTTTCAGCAGTCAGCGTAAGCCTGTCTATCATGGCCTTTGTCAGCCCTTTTTTCTTTGCCGCTGTGAGGTCTTTTTTATTTTCTTTCTGCAGCTGTTCTGCATTTTTGTTAATGACCTCCGCCATTTTTATTAAAGCAGCATTCTTCTGCTCTGAGGAAGCCCTGGCAATCGCCCTTGCACCTTCTTTGGCTTCCATAGCTTTGTTCAATACATATGCCGTTATTTCCATCAACATTCCTCCTGTAAAATAATCAGGTGGTTATTTTAGCATAATAATCTGCTGTTGTATGAAATCATTATAATTATGATCCTTTCCTTCGCTGTCATTCCGGCTTGACCGGAATCTAACCCTTTTGATTCCCGTGGCGCATCGCTTGCGGGAATGACAATCCTTTCCTTGTCATTCCGACTTGTTAAGCAATACGTAATACCTGCCGAATAATTTTTTGACAAGAATCAGACAAATAAATATCATAAGACTCCCTATGCTTAAACAGATAAAAAATGAACTCCAGGAACTGGCAGACCCGGACAGAGCAAAAATCCTGCAGCGGTTTTTCAAAACAGGAACGGGCCAATACGGTGAAGGGGATCTTTTTCTCGGTATTAAGGTTCCTGAGCAGCGGAAGGTCGCAAAGAAGTATTCAGGAGTGACATTAAAAGAACTGTATAATTTACTTTCCAGCAAATATCATGAGCACCGGTTGACATCACTTCTGATCCTTGTTATTAAGTATACAAAATCAGATGACGCCGATAAAAAGGAGATTGTTGATTTCTATTTAAAAAACACAAAGCATATAAACAACTGGGACCTTGTCGATTTATCAGCAGATAAAATTATCGGAGATTACCTGCTGGAGAGAGACAGGTCAGTGTTATACAGGATGGCAGTGTCGGAGAACCTCTGGGAGAGAAGAATTGCTGTTATGGCAACTTTCCGGTTTATTAAAAATAATCAATTCAATGATACGATAAAGCTGTCCAAAATGCTTTTAGGAGACGAGCACGACCTGATTCATAAAGCAGTGGGCTGGATGCTGAGGGAAATTGGGAAGAGAAACCTGCCCGTTGAAGAAAGGTTTCTGAAGAAGCATTATAAGAATATGCCCCGTACCATGCTCAGATATGCCATAGAAAAGTTTGATCAGGAGAAAAGGAGAACCTATTTAAATAATCTGGTATAATACGAACTTATGTCAATACTTGAAGACCATACAAACGAACCAAAGATAGCCTACTTTTCAATGGAGATAGGCCTTAGAGATGAGATCCCTACCTTCTCCGGCGGGTTGGGCATACTTGCAGGTGATACTGTAAAATCGGCTGCTGACCTGAACCTGCCCTTTATAGCTGTAACACTGATGAGCCGCAAGGGGTATTTCAGACAGGAGATAGATGAAAAAGGCCACCAGAAAGAGCACCCTGTAAACTGGGACCCGTCAAAACTGATGAAGCTTGCGTCAGAACAGGTTTCTGTGACGATTGAAGGCAGAGAAGTACATGTTCAGGCATGGATATATTTTGTTGAAAGTCCAAGGGGCTATAGCATTCCTGTAATTTATCTCGATACAAACCTGGAGACAAATAGCCCTGATGACAGAATTCTCACAGACCAGCTTTATGGCGGAGATGAAAGTTACAGGTTAAAGCAGGAGGTTGTTCTTGGAATCGGTGGAGTACGAATGCTCAGAAAACTGGGGTTTCAGATCAAGAAGTATCATATGAACGAAGGCCATGCAGCATTTCTCACACTTGAGCTTCTTCATAAATTTAAAAAAGACATCGAAGAAGTCTGGGACGAAGAACATATATGGAACATTGAGTCAGTTAAAGACCTGTGTGTATTTACAACACATACTCCTGTTGAAGCAGGTCATGACAAGTTTACGTATGAACTGTTCAATAAAGTATTCGGCAATTATTTTCCTGAGAATATCATGAAAAAGCTCGCCGGCGACAAGAATGTAAATATGACCCTGTTAGGCTTTAACCTGAGCAATTTTGTTAATGGTGTTGCAAAGAAGCATGGTGAGGTTTCGCAGAGTATGTTTCCAGGATACCAGATCAATTCCATCACAAATGGCGTCCACTCCTATACATGGACATCAGAACATATGAAGAAGATCTTTGATAAATATCTGCCGGGCTGGGCAAATGAGCCCGAAATATTCGTAAGGATCGGTGTGATTCCTGACGATGAAATCTGGGCCGCACATCTGAAGTCAAAACAAGAACTTATTGATTATGTAAATTCAGTCTCCAATACTGAGATGGATGTGGATACACTCACCATCGGCTTTGCCAGAAGGGCAACCGCTTATAAAAGGGCTGACCTGCTGTTTACAGACCTTGAGCGTCTTGAAAAAATAGGTGCCGGCAAGATCCAGGTGATTTATGCTGGCAAGGCCCATCCAAAGGATGAACCCGGGAAAAAACTGATCGAAAATATTTATGCTCTCAGGGAGAAATTAAAAGGTAAGATCAAACTTTCATTTATAGAGAACTACAACATGGAGATCGCCCTTAAGCTCGTATCAGGAGTAGATATCTGGCTCAACACACCACTGAGACCTCTGGAGGCATCAGGCACAAGCGGTATGAAGGCCGCACATAACGGTGTCATGAACTTCAGTGTCCTGGACGGATGGTGGATAGAGGGACATATCGAGGATTTCACCGGATGGGCGATCGGACCTGCTCCGACAGAGCTTGAACCAGACAAGAATATGAATAAAATTGATGCCGATGATCTTTATCACAAGCTGGAAAATAAGATCATCCCTGCTTACTACAATGACCGCAAGAACTGGATCCGTATGATGCAGAACGCCATCGGCAAAAACGCGTACTACTTCAATACCCACCGTATGATGCGCAGATACGTAACAGAAGCATATATAAGATAACTGCGCGGAAGTGAGAATATTGAGAATTGCCGATGTAATCCTATTTAAAGACAGTGTCAATGTTGACTTTGCTACTAAATTATTTTATTGCTATGCATCGATATCTGTCTTATTTTTTGCAGGTATCTCTACTGATTTTAAAATAAATCGTTCCTGAAACGATGACGAGACAAATGCTAAAGAATGAATATACCCTTCGTCAAGAGCATCTGCTACAGTATATAACACCACTGCAAGATTATTGGGGTTCTTCTGTACTATTTTATTCGCTGTTTTATTGAGATTTTCCGCAGTTGGATGAAAGGGCCGTGCCCATCCTGTCAATGCTAAGATAGTCACAATTACAATGATTAAACGCTCTATAGTTATACTCGTAAGTTTCATCACAATATCTCCTTTCATTAGGTAAGCTAAGAAAAGTGGACTGACTTTAACCTCATTTTATCTTCGCCTTTAGAACTAAAAAATAGTGCCATTATCATAATGACAGCTAACAACCACAATATTATAATCCCTATAAATAACATCATTTCCTCCCCCTTTCTGCTGCACAATTTCAAATCATTTAAACCTATATAAAATCAAGCATATTTAATGCCAATGATGCATTACGAACTACTGAGAACAAAACAACAGTAAATCAAGAAGTTATCGAAGAATATTTTGAACGAATAATATTTAAATGATTCAAAATCATTTCAGTTTCGTAACTATAGATTGCATTTGTTACCTCTACGTAACACTATGTATTAGTTCTTCTGAAAGCCTGTTTTATTCGGTTGATTTTAGTTGAAAGTTGTATTTTGCGGCAGGATGATAAAATCAACATTATAGAAAGTAATCAATCCATCCGGGGTATGATGGAATCGTTCATTAAGATTGATAACAGGAAAATAGAACATGGCACTTATATTAAAAAGGGCAGAAAATTTTCTCTTAAAGGAAGGGCGGCAGCCACGGAGGGTGTGGCTGCCGTTTACTGAAGTGAGACAAATTATTGGGCATCTTTATTATCGGACAGACTTAAAATATTCCAAATAGGATTTGTCCTGTTTTTTATATAGGGGAATTGCCTATAGACTTTTCTGCTATGAGACCTTTGGAGATTCAGGTATAGCACATTCATTACAAATCTGGAATTACGAATTACGAGTTATAAATTTAAAGATTCAAATAACGTATTACAAATGACCTAATTAGTGATCTAGCAAAAACTTCCTGATCCTTTCAACATTATCGAGGTTCTTGCCAAAATCAACAAGTGTACTCTTTGCAGAAGGTCTGCTGGATATATCAATAAGTGTCGTCTTTTTTACTTTGGTCAACTTGATAATAATATCATCCCCCCAGGTCTTCCAGGTAAGTCCGGTCCTTGCCCTTATTTCACCGGCATCAGGACTTTGTGATTTAATACGACACTTTTTAATAGCCTTTAGTGCCTGAAGGGAAAGATCATATGCCTGTTCGCAGGACAGGTTCAGTTTAATACTTCGTGTCTGATGAATCCCGTAATCATCTATTGGCATATCAGTAATAACTTTTTTGCTTAATGATCTGTGAAGAGATATCAAGATGTATGAAGTCAAGGTCCCGAAAATAAGTCCTGAAAGAATGGCATTCAATATTATGTCTGTAATCTCTTCCCTGTGTAAAGAAAAGACACTTATCAGCAAACCAAAGGGGATTCCTGAGAGCAGCAGTATCTTAAAAAATAAATTTTTCATATACTGGATTAATACTGTACTTGTAATGGGCAAAGAATGACAACCTGGGAAACAATAATCCTTATGAAGGACACTGCCTGGTAATAACGGTAAAATATTCGAGGAGTACGTCCGGGTGAGACAGATAAACTTTATTTGTCAGCCGAAGCTGTGGCCTCTCTCTCGGCCTTTGCCCTGGCCCTTGCTGCCTGTTTAGCCTCATATACGTTTAGCACTTCTATGTAGTTGAACGTCCCTGTGATCGCACAGACAGGGCATTTTGCAACACATATACCGCAACCAATGCACCTGTCCTGATCTACCACATGCAGCTTTTTCTGTTCACCTGAGGCAGCATTCACAGGACATACCTTTGCACAGGCATGACAACCGATACATTTTTCAGTAACAAATGCCTTCGGTCTTTTTGGAATATAATCAACAATTGCATTTGTAGGGCACTTCCTTACGCAAAGACCGCAAACCCTGCACTTATCAAGATCAATGGTTGAAAGAAAGTTCTCCACCTTGGGTGCATTATAAGGACAGACTTTTACGCACAGGCCGCATGATATGCACCCGACCTGGCAGTTCTTTTTTGTTACTGGCCCCTTGTCTTTTGAGTGACAGTTAACTAACACCTCTTTTGCCAATGGCAATATTTCGATGACATTAGTGGGACAGGTCTGTGCACACACTCCGCAAGCTGTGCACTTTACAGGATCAATAACAGGAAGGTTCTCTTCACTCATTCTAATGGCATCAAAAGGACAAGCCCTTGAACATGATCCGTAACCAAGACATCCATATAGACATGACTTGTCTCCTCCGCTAGCAAGTATGGCAGCCCTGCAGTCTTTTACCCCTTCATATTTAAACCTTCGTTTTGATTTTGAGCATCCGCCCTGGCAGAATACCCTGGCGATTTTTGGTTCTGTCTGTTCCATGACCTTGCCGGTGATTTTTGCAACCGCCTCTGCAGAAGCTGCTCCACCCGGAGTACATAAGGTAGGTTTGACATCAGGATCAGAAACTACCGCCTCTGCATACTGACGGCAACCCGGATAACCGCATGCACCGCAATGCGCATGGGCAAGGACCTCAGACACCTGGTCTACCCTGGGGTCTTCCTTAACGGCAAACTTCTTTGCCGCAAATGCAAGGCCTATCCCGAAGAGAGCGCTTATTCCAAGCAGAAAAGCTGCGGAAAATTTTATGACTTCAATAAGGTCAACAGATTCCTTTGCCTCAACGCCTGCACCTACTCCAAGCATGGGCAGCGGGATTTCGTTAATGGTTTGAAACAGGTCTGTGAGAATTTTAATAATATTTAAATCAAACATATGGTCCTTTAAACTGTAAGGGCGAGGCGGCGCCTCGCCCCTACATTATCACAATGTAATTAACCCGGAAAATCCGGTAAATGCCAGTGCTATCAGCCCGGCAATAATAAAGGAAATTGGCAGACCCTTAAACGGGGCCGGCACGTCAGCCACTTCCAGTTTCTCACGTATGCTTGCCATAATTATCAGGGCAAGTGCAAAACCCAGTCCTGATCCCAGACCGAATGCGATGCTTTCAAAAAAGCTGTAATGCTCCCCTGCATTGATCAGGGGAACTGCAAGTATAATACAGTTTGTTGTTATTAACGCAAGGTAAACGCCTAACTTGTAATACAGTGTAGGGCTTATCTTTTTCATGATCGTATCAGCTGACTGGACAAATGCTGCAACAATACCTATAAAGATGATGATCTTCAGGAATGTCAAATCAGGAGATCCCTGAAACATGGAATTCTCTATCATTACAAAGTTATACACCACCCAACTCAATGCAGCGCTTACAACCATAACAGCAGTAAAGGTGATACTCATTCCAACGGCTGTCTCCATCTTTCTTGAAACTCCGAAGAAAATGCAGAGTCCAAGAAACCTGGTAAAGACAAAGTTATTTATCAGTGATGCAGCTATTACAAGTTCAAAGAGTTTACCGAATTCCATATTAATACCTCCGCGGAGCTAGACGCCTGAAGCCCCTTTGCCGCCAAAAAATCTCATATCAACCCAGTTAAAAAATCCCATGAGCAGTCCAACTGCCAAAAATCCTCCTGCAGGCAGGATCATTATCAGTAAAGGATTCCCTGAGATCAGGGAATAGCCGAAAAGCTCTCCCTTACCAAGCAGTTCCCTGAAGAAACTTATAACAATCATTGCCAGTAAAAATCCAATTCCCATGCCAAGACCGTCAATTGCGGACGGGATCAGCCTGTTTTTGCTTGCAAAAACTTCTGCCCTAGCAAATATTGATGCAAAGGCAACTATGATCTGAATATACAATCCGATTTGAGCATATATCGGCCTTGCATAAGTGGACATGAGCATATCTATTATTGTTACATATCCAGCTATTATTAGCATGAAAATGGGTATCCTGATTTTGGGATGGATAAATGATCTAATCAAAGAGACAGTTATATTAACCATGGTCTGAACAAAGACAACAGCCACACCCAGTGCCACTCCATTTTTCAGTCCATTGGTAACAGCGATGGAGGGGCACAGACTTATGGCCATACGGAATATGGTGTTCTCACCGAACATTCCGTTTTTTAATAGTTCCCAGTTACTTTTTGTATTAGCACTCATTGGGTCACCTCTTTTGACAGTTTTTCCTGGAGCATCTGAACTCCCATTCTGACTCCATCTTCGGCAACTGCACGTGTGGAAATAGTAGCGCCTGTTATGGCAACAATCTTGTCTTCTGTCTCGCCTTTAATCACTTCAAGCTTGTCTGCAGTTTTTCCTTCAAACTGGTTCAGAAAATAATCTTTTTCTATCTCATCTCCCAATCCCGGTGTTTCTCCATGTCCCAGGATGCTGATCTTCTGAACAATAAAATTCCTGTCTACAGATGCGAGTACATGTATATAACTGGAGTAGCCTTTTCCATAGCCTTCCGCAATGTAACCTATATCCACAGGATTAAGGCATTCCCTTTCCTCTTTTACTTCACCTGTTTTTTCATCTGTAATAGTATTAATCCTGAGTTCACCGCATTTTCTTGCTGCATAGTATTCCGCGTTCTTTTCATGCGGATGCCAGTCACCAAGCTTGTCCACCTTGTCTGCTTCAGGCATCATCACTTTCAGGGCAGCCTCTTTTTCCGCCTTTTCTTTCTGAAATTTAATCGGAGAAGTGATGGCATATACATAGGCCATGATGAGACCTCCAATTACATATAGTACGACAAGGTTAAATGTAATTTTTGCCATTTCTCTAGTGTTCATTTCTTTTTCTCCTTGACAGCACCGAACAGCTCCGGTCTAACGCTCCTGTCGATAAGCGGGGCAAAACAGTTCATCAGTAATATAGCAAACATTACGCCCTCGGGAAAACCTCAGCCTTATCAGCATGGTAATGGCCCCGCAGCCAATTCCATATATGAGTTGTCCCTTTCTCACTGAAGGACCGGTAACATAATCTGTGGCCATAAAAAAAGCTCCCAGTATCAGACCACCGCTGAGAATATGAATCAGGGGATCGCCAGTAAAGATTCCTTCGCCCCCAAATACCCATCCCAGCACACCCACTGTTGCTACAAACGAAACAGGAATATGCCACGTGATATAACCCCTGACAAGAAGCAACACCGCACCGACAAGAAGGGCTATAGCAGAAGTTTCACCAAGTGATCCTGCAGTGCTTCCCATAAAAAGGCTCTTATACAGTTCTGCCTTGGTTCCGAAGACCTCCATGAGCTTTACCAGTCCCTCTTCCTTTAAAATACCCAGAGGTGTTGCCGTTGTCTTAGCATCCATTGCAATAAATTTGGCAGTAGGCTCGGTCCAGGTGGTAAGGAGTTTTGGAAAAGATACTAACAGAAATGCCCGACCGATAAGAGCAGGATTGAAAATGTTATATCCCAGTCCGCCAAAAAGGAGTTTGGTAATAACTACAGCTACGAGAGACCCGATGATTGGTATATAAAATGGTGATGATGCAGGAAGGTTCAGTCCCAGTAAAAGACCTGTTAAAAATGCGCTCCCATCACCTATCGTGGTCTTCTTGTTGAGACTGACCTGATAAAAATGCTCAAACAGGACAGACGTGAGAATACAGAGGCCTGTTACGTAAACGGCACGCGGACCAAAGTAATAAACAGACATTAAAAAGGCAGGAAGCAGAGAGAGATTTACTGTCCACATAATACGCCCGACAGTCTCTTTTCCTCTTACATGAGGACTTACTGATACAACAAGTTCATGAGTTTTCGCTTCCGCCATTTATGCCTCTTTGCAAATTAATTTAAAATCTGTTTTTGTTTTTTTCTGAGTATTTATTCTTAGTTCTTACTTCTTAGTTCTTACTTCTTAGTTATCTAGGGTTTCACCTGCGACTTGGCCAGCCTGATAAACTGCACCATCGGTCGCTTTGAAGGACAGACATACGCACAGGAACCGCACTCAAAACAGTCAAACAGGTTATAGTCTTTTGCTTCCTCGAAAAATTCTTTTTCCGACAGGATACTTAACATGGACGGGTTAAGTCCCATCGGACAGACATCAATGCAGCTTCCGCATCTAATGCATGCCGTATATTCATCGGAATGGACATATTCAGCTTCTGTCATTACCAGAATACCCGACGTACCTTTTACTACAGGCACATCAAGGGTCCATTGGGCAAAGCCCATCATGGGTCCGCCGGCTATTACTTTTACCGCGCCTTCAACAAGTCCTCCGCATTGTTCCACTACTTCTGACATAAGCGTACCGATCCTGATACGCATATTTGCCGGTTCCTTAATGCCGTTGCCGGTTATGGTAACAACCCTTTCAATCAATGGTTTGCCAAAGCGGACAGCATCATACACGGCAAGAGATGTTCCCACATTCTGGACAACCACCCCGACATCCATGGGAAGGCCCTTACTTGGTACTTCCCTGCCCTTTACCGCCCGGATCAGCATCTTCTCAGCCCCCTGCGGATATTTAATCTCCAGGGGCCAGACTTTAATATTCTCTTCTCCGGACACAACAGCGTTCATAGCGTCAATTGCATCGGGTTTGTTTACTTCAATACCTATATGCCCCTCATCAACACCCAGGGACTTCATGATAATTTTAAGACCTTCAACAACTTCTTTTGGGTGTTCCACCATAAGCCTGTGGTCAGCAGTCAGATAAGGTTCACACTCTGCTCCGTTAATGATCACAGCA
>CALZMZ010000086.1 GCA_945788685.1 Thermodesulfovibrionia bacterium
ACGGGCAGCTTCAATGGCTGCATTGAGGGCAAGAAGGTTAGTCTGACCGGCTATGTCATTAATTACTTTAATGATCTCTCCAATTTGCTCGGAACTGTTACCCAGGGTCTCAATTGTTTTTGCGGATTCATTTACTGACAATGCAATTTTATTCATGCCCTGGATAGTTTCGGTCACAACATGGCCTCCCTTGATGGCAAGGTCAGTCGCTTCCTTAGCAGAAGTTGCAGCATTGGTTGCATTTTGTGATACATCCAGGAAAGATACGCTAAGCTCTTCCATGGCAGTAGCTGCCACTGTAGTCTGGGAGGACTGTTCCTGTGCATTTAAATCTATTTGTGATGCTGTGTCTGAAACTTCTCTTGAATTTTCATTAAGGGTATTTATATCACTTTTCAGCTTTGAAATAAATTCACTGAGCTTTGCTGTGGCATTGTTGAAGTGTGATGCAAGAATGCCGTACTCGTCCTTTCTGGACTCATCCATGAGGATGCTCAGGTTACCATCTCCAAATCCTTCAGCTATCGCTGTAAGATCCTTAATTGGCGACATTGTAGTGCGATAGAGCTTTATAGAGTTCAAAATGACAGCAATTAAAATAAATAATAAAATAGAGATAATTACGTACTGTATGATTTCTGTCTTTTTTGAGTTTGCATTAATAACAGCCCGTGCCGAATCAGAAAGTTCACTGACTGTGTTGACTAACGTGTCAGCTTTAGTAATCAATCTGCCATAGTCGATCATCAGATCATCCACATCCATATCAGAGGAGTGGTCTGCAAGATAAGGTGCTGCTTTCTTTTTTAGATCAATAGTATTAACCATTACTTCATGAATTTTTTTGTCATCAATCTCTTCGAGTAAATTAAATTGCAATTCTTCAAAACCTTTGACACCTATTTTAACTATATCAATTGACTGTGGTGTCCATTCAGTAATGATTACCTCATTAATGCCCCTGAGCATCATTTGCAGATACCTGGCCTGATTATCAAAAGCATTGGCAGCGGATGCCTGTCCTGTGACATACCTGTATCCCAATAATATGGTCACTCCGATTATTAAAAAAAGAACTGTCTGTAAACAGGACGATAGTATTAATTTCTTTTTAATGGTCATAATCCCTCCCCGATGTAATTATTAATTCGACATATTGCAAATAAAACATTAGGTAACCTGTTAAACAGGCTTATCATTCTCAAGGATCTATATAAAAATTCATGTCACATCAGAATTCCGGCTTTTTACACGCTTTAAAAAAACATGAAATAGTGATAATATTCATGGATGCAGGAGCAGAGGCGTTCAAAAAGGATACATGTCAATATGGAAGGTGAGATCATTTCAGATGATCGTGTAGTTGCCGGAACTATTGAAAATATATCTGAAAATGGGATTTATGTTGAAATTGCATCAGAAGATCCCTTAAGTCAAACCTCGCGCTTTACTCCGGGGATGGAATTAAAAGTTCATTTCCATAGTTCATCCGAGGAAATGTTGAAACTGCACTGTAAGGTCATCTGGTCTTATAAAGCAGAGCCCCAGGGATTGACAGAAAAAATCGGGATGGAGGTTATTTTCCCTCCTCCCGGCTTTATAGAGTTATATAACAGGCTGCAATAGCTGAGAAAAATGGCGCCTCAGCAACACTATTTCTCGATCATAACACTTTTTTTGTTCCTGAGATCTCAACTGATCCGGCATAATCTTTTCACCAACGTATAATGTCCGGATTACCTCCCTGGCTCGCATATTTGTGAATAATGTGGGTTAAGATGTAATTAATTGAAATGGTGGAGCTGACCGGGATCGAACCGGCGACCTCGTCGTTGCGAACGACACGCTCTCCCAACTGAGCTACAGCCCCTCTATAGAATGTAAGATAATTCTGGATCAATACAGAACAAAAAAAGCATTTCTATCACAAAACCGGTTAAATTGACGCATATATTTTCTGTTTTGTATTATAACACTTGATGTTTACATGACTGATATTATGTAACCATCACATATACATACAATTATAATAGAAATGAGCCAATAGCCATTATATATTTTATTCTCTTTATCCCGTCCATTTTAACATTAACTGTGCGGACCAAGCATGTTTGAATCTATCAGAGCCAAATCAAAACTCTGGAAATTTCTGGTCATATCTATTCTTATTTACGGATTAGTGTTTTTCCTGCTCCGGGGACCCTATCTTTCCAATTACATGAAGCGATATTTTGTGCCTTATCTGGAAAATGTAATAAGAGAGAGGGTCATTATTGATCGGGCAGCTATAAATCTGTTCCCGTTCTATTTACAGGCAAAGGGATTTAAGCTTTTTGATGAAAATGGGAACAGGCTGCTCAGAGTAAACAGGGCAAGACTCTACATAGATTTACTGGGACTATTGTCAAAAGAAATCAGAATCAGAAGATTTTTTCTTCAGAAACCATTAATGACTGCAAATGAAAGAGATATAAGGCGAATAGCGGCGAATGTTGAAAAATCACTGGCCGGCAGAGAAGAAAAAGAATTTAGAGTTACTCTGAAGGGGATCAAGCTTGTCGAAGGACACATAGAATATTCTGATGCCGAAGAAAAAAGCAGCCTGTCGGCAAACGGACTGTTTTTTGATTTGATTCCAAAATGGAGAAGCTCACGGATAGAACTTGAACTTAATGACTTAACAGCACATCTTCCGGGGGGATCCAGTCTGAAAGGTGAAGTTTCAGCTAAAATGAAGCTTTCCTCAGACAATATTGAAATAGACAGAATAAGTGTAAACACTCCAAAATCATCCTTAAAATTCAAAGGCACATTAAATAAGGCCAGGGGCTGGGAGTTCACTGGCGGCAGTCTGTCAGGCATTGCAGACATAGATGTTGAAGAAATAAATAATGCATTACGCCTGACAGTGCAACGAAAAGGGTTGCTTAAACTTGATGGGGCGGTTGAACTGGTTGCGAATAATATATCAAAATGGCCTGACTTTAATCTGAATCTGAATACAGACAGCTGGTTTTATCTGGAAACACTGATGGAAATAATTCATGTAGACAAAGAAGTTGTCGGTAAAGTTTCTGCCAGGGGAATAATTGAGGGGATATATCCTGATATTAATGCAAGCGGAAAAGCAAATCTCGTTAAAACTGTGATTGAAGGACTTCCCCTTGATGAAGTAACAGGTGACCTGACATATACAAAGAATAAATTCACTCTTAATGACTTTAATGCCAAATTGTATGGAGGGGACATCAATGGTGATGCATATATATTATTGCCAAATGGTGACTATCGGGTGACCGGCAAAGCTTCGGGGGTCAGGAGTCCTGATTTTCTCAAGTTCATCCACTGGGAACCTCCGTTTGCAAAAGGGGAGATTGGAGCAAAATTTCAGCTGGATCATGAGCATCAACGATGGATTGATGTGATAGCTGATATTAAATATATTAATACTTCGGAGCTTACTGGCAATGTGCTTGACAGGCTTATTTCAATTGACACTGACCTTGTGATGAAGGACAAAGTGATTGAGCTGAGTGATGCAGTGTTTAAAACTGCCGTTTCCGAGCTGTTTCTGGACGGCAGGGTTGATTTAAACAATAGTACACTGGATCTGTCTCTTGAACTTCAAAGCAGTGACATTTCTGATATAACATCCCCATATTATGAAAAATTCATTGCGCCCGCCAGTTTCAGGGGAAAAGCAGATGGACTGACAAGTGATGTCGAAATCAGAGGAACTTTGGAAGCGCATTCCGGAGGCATTCATGGTATTCCGTTCAGCAATGGTTCTGCGGATTTTGCATACAGGACTAAATCGCTCACTGTCAGCAGACTGACTTTAACTGACCGGGATGCCAGTTATGATGTGAGCGGTTCCATAGACTTCAGAAAAGCAGTTGAACTTTTTTCATTTTTGGACCCGTATTACAGGGGAAAAGCCAATGTAAAGAACGCACCTGTTTACCAGTTTATCAAGGCATCGTACAGTGACATACCTGTGTATGGTCTTGCAAGCGGTACCCTTTTATTTGATGGCGATGCTGTCAAATATAGTGGTGAAGGAGATCTGAAAATAACTCATTGTAATGCGTATGATCAGAAACTGGATGAACTCAGCGGCAGGACGTTACTGTCTCCAACAGGATTGCAATTCACTTCGGTCAATGCAGTGAAGGGTAACGCAATAATGACTGCTGAAGGCAGTTTGAGTTTTGATACACAGTACAGTCTTTCTGCCAGGTTTGATAATACAAAAATAAGCGACATTCAACTGTTTGACTGGGCCACCTTTGATCTCCTGTTTGGAGCTGATATTAATGGGGCGGGAACGCTGGATGATCCGGAATTCAATCTTGATATGGATGTCAGGGAAACCATATATAAGAGAATTCATGCAGGCGAAGGATCGATAACAGGTACGCTGAAAGGTAGGGATGTGCAACTTTATGGTGTTTTCAGGGATGGACTGATAAAGACTGAATCAGAGATAAAGCTTTCCGAGTTTTCATCCTGGTCTCTGGACATGAATTTCAATCAGGGGAGATACGATTTTATATTAGAAGACCTGATTGATGGACTTCCGGATGACAGCTCATTGATGCTTGAAGGTGAGATTAATATGGTGGGAAGGGGGCTTGACTATTTAGTGCAGTCAGATGTCCGGTCGCTTGACCTGAATACATACGGGTATAACTTAAGGAACCGGGACAATATTACCTGGGAGTATATGGATGAGGAATTAAAGTTTCTCGCTCTTTCTTTAACAGGCAATGATGCAAAGTTGGATGTTTCAGGTTCTGTAATAATGGATAAAAGTTATGATCTGTCACTACATGGTGATATGGATATCACACCGCTGGCAGGTATTAGCGACAGTATAAAGTCAATGAGGGGAAAGGCAGATTTTAATATTGATCTTGAGGGACCATGGGGTACCCCTGAATTATTAGGGGTCATCAATGTTCAGGATGTTGCTGTAAATTATACAGATTTTCAATATGTAATAGGCCCGATGAACGGATCATTTTTCTTAAATAAAGACAGAATTGTATTTAATTCTCTAAATACAAGCTTTGCAGGCGGGACAGTATATTTGTCCGGTACCGGTTTTTTTAAAGATTTTGATCTTGACAGGCTGTTTATTTCTGCTGACATGATTGCAGTTAAAGTCAGACCGGTTGATGGAGTAAGGGCTGAGTTTGATGGGATGCTGTTTCTTAACATGTCTTCAAAGGGATCAAGCATTACAGGAAATATAGATATAGAAAGAGCCAAATATGAAAGAAGAGTAGAGTGGAGCAGCTGGCTGCCCGGTTTGAAACAGTCCGGAGGACTGAGTCTGGAATTACCTGAAAGTCTGTCTGATGCTGCCTTGAACATCAGTATAAAAGGGACTGATGACATTCTTATACAAAATAATCTGGCCCGAAGTCCTGTGAGGATGTCGATTAATATAATAGGGAATGTATCCAAGCCGGGTATTGTCGGCAGGTTTGAGGCTGATGAGGGCACTATTTATTTTCGTGGAAATGAGTTCAGAATTCTTGAAGGAAGCAGCATAGATTTTGTGGATTCTGAAGGCATGGTTCCGTTATATCATATTCTGGCTGACACCTATAGGAATAATTATTACATAAGACTGTCACTGGACGGCACAACTGATAAACTGTCCTTGTCACTATTCTCAGACCCTCCATTACCCGAGGATGATATCCTGTCTCTGCTTACATTTGGTCAGCTCAGCAAAGAAGCCAGGGGACTGGAAAGCGGTATTGCCGCCAGTGAAGCAACTGCCCTGGTGACTGGAGGAATACAGCAGGAAGTCCAGTATATCACAGGGTTTGAACGGTTTGAGATAGAACCACATACAACAACTGAAGGGGCATTCAGTCCAAAGATAACGCTTGGTAAGAGAATGCTTGAAGACAGGATTTTTGTTATCTATTCGCGTGCAATAGGTACAGCAGAAGAACAGGTCGTGAAAGTAGAGTATAAATTGGACAAGAATCTGTTTCTTGTCGGGTCAAGAGATGAAGTAGGGAGTACAGGTCTGGACCTGAAATATAAGTTTGATTTTAAATAAATGAAATACATAAAACGGATAATAAGTGACTGTTTTCAAAATTCAGTTTATTACTGTCTTTATCTTCTCAGATGTTGTTTTAACGTACTGACTCTTTTGTTTATTTCCGTCATTATTTGTCTTACTATTACTCAATCATATGCGAGTCAGCCGGGTAATATTATAAAGAAAATTGAGGTGTCCGGTCTGGACAGGATAAGCCGTGAGGAATTTATCTATCTCATGGGCGTTGAGGTTGGGCAGCAAATTGATCGGAAACAATTAAGCAGAGGCATTCGAAGGGTCTTCAGAAAAGGATTTTTTCTTGATATTCAGGCTGTAACAAAACCGGTTGAAAGTGGTACAAACCTGAAATTCCTGGTCAGGGAAATCCCTGTAATTAAAAAGATCTCCTTTGAAGGCATCCGTAACATTTCCAAAGGTAATATAAAGAAAGAATTTATTTTCAAAAAAGGAGAATATTTCAGGGAAGAGCAGGTCGAAAAGGCCAGGTCAAAACTAATTGCATATTACAACAAAAGAGGATATCCAGATACGAATCTGAAAATATTTACTGAGGGAGCAAAAGAGCATGATGCTGTTAATATGCGTGTTGTGATTAATCAGGGACAACCTTTAATTGTAAACAATATTAATTTGCCTGAGGATACCGAAACATTTATTCGAATCATCAGGGGGGATGTCTTTGATAAAGAAAAACTTGATAAGGACTTAGAAAAACTGAGGGTACATTATAAAAAAATGAATTATTTAAATCCGCGCATAGGACCTTACAGGTTTGTTGAGGGCAACCTGGATATTCCTGCCAATTTTGGTCCCAGGCTGCATATTTCATTTAAAAACAATACGGTTTTCACATCCAAGAAACTGGAAGTGAAAGTGCCTTTTTTAGAAAATGAAGAAGTAACAGATGAGTCGATATCAGAAACTGTGAGCAGGATCAAAACTCTCTATCTTGAAAAAGGGTATTACTATGCGCGTATTGCAGCTGGAGTGGAAAGGGATGAACATATCGTAAAAGTTACGTTCGTTATCTTTGAAGGGGAGAAGGTATTGCTGAAGAAAATTGAATTCACAGGAATAAGCGTTGAGTATGAATCATTGAAAACGCTTACCGCCTTTAAAGAGGGGAAACCGTATAACGATAATCTGTTAAATAAAAGCAAAGAGGACCTTGCCAGGTTTTACAATGCCCTTGGTTATCTTGACTTTGAAGTGAAGGGTGTAAAAAAACAGTTTAATGTTGATGGCAGTGAAATCAGTCTGGAAATCGATATTTATGAAGGACCCAGAACAATAATTGAATCAATAGTGGTCAAAGGCAATAATAAATTGTCTGAATCAAGAATCATGAATGCAATTCAGATCAAAGCCGGGGACCCATATAATGTAATAGATATCAGTGATGCCAGGTACAGAGTATTGTCGCTTTACAGGAGTCAGGGTTATATTGATGCCAATGTTGATGTTAAAAATGAACTTAACGGTGAAAAGGCTTATGTTACATTTACTGTCACTGAATATAAACCATCACAAATAGGAAAGATCATTATCCGGGGTAACAGATTAACAAAGACCAATATAATCAGACGTGAATTTACTATCAAGGAAGGGGATTCCTACAATCAGCGGGAAATTGCGAGGGTAAGGCAGCGTTTATATAAACTTGGCATCTTTAGTGAAGTAACTATAAACACGATTGATGCAGATTTGGAAAATAATGATAAAAACGTAAGGGATATTCTGGTTTCCTTGAAAGAAGGCAAGGCAGGAACAGTAGAGATATCTGCAGGTTACAGTGACTATGAAGAACTAAGAGGATCATTTGATATCAGCTATCGTAATCTGGGCGGATATAACAGGCAGGTCGGTTTTCGTACTGAGCTCAGTGCTGTTGAAGAAAGATATGTCCTGAATTTTGTAGAGCCCTGGTTTTTTGATATGAGAAACCTGCCGCTGAAAATGTTCCTGATGAGGGAAATCACAAGATCGGTGAATGTTGAAACAAGGGATTTAATTTACAAAATAGATAAATTCAGTTTTATTGCCGGATTTGAAAAAGAGTTGATTAATGACTTGAGAGTCGGATTAAACTATGAATATTCATTTACTGATACGTCTGATGTTCAGCCTGGAATTATACTGAGCAAGGAAGATTCCGGAACTCTTGGAATAGGAAGTGTTTCACCGTCAATATTTTATGACAACAGGGACGATCCATTTGATCCTTCGTCAGGTTCTCTGCATGGAATAGTCATGAAGTTTGCATCTCAGGTATTTCTGTCTGAAACTGAATTTATGAAGGGATCATTTCAGAGTTCCTGGTATTTTCAAACATATAAAGATATAGTTTTTGCTTTTTCCATAAAAGTAGGGGGAGCATACAGTTTTGAGGGGTCTAATGAAGTTCCTCTGATTGAACGTTATTTTCTGGGAGGAAGGAGTACGGTGAGGGGATACAGTAATGATGCTCTGGGACCAAAGGACGCCGACAGCAACCCGACCGGAGGTAATATATTTGCATTGACAAATATGGAGTTCAGAATTCCGTTCTGGAAAGGTCTCGGTGTTGTTGCGTTTCTTGACAGCGGAAACGTATGGAAAACAGCAAACCAGATTGAACCTGACTTTAAACATACCATTGGTGGAGGTATCAGATATGCTACTCCTGTTGGTCCTGTCAGGGTGGACTACGGGTATAAGCTCAGCAGAGAGTCAGATGAGAGTGTGGGTGAGCTGCATTTCAGTTTTGGACATGCGTTTTGAACGGAAAAGTAAGAAATAAGACATAAGAAGTAAGAAATAAGAAGTAAGAACTAAGACATAAGACATAAGACATAAAAAAAAGTATTTATGGATCATATTAATGTAATAATGAAAAAAATCGTTAATTATATATTGATTAGCTGTTTACTTCTTACTTTTCACTTCTTAGTTCCCGGTTATGTAAAGGCTGAATTGCTGGAAAGGATTGTCGCGATTGTCGATGATGAAGTTATTCTAAATAGTGAGTTTACAAAGGCACTGAAAATGGCGAGGGAATTTGACTCTGGAATTAAAGAGATGGATGTTCTTGATGAAATGATAAACCGCCTTCTTATATTAAATAAAGCGAAAAAATTCAGGATTACTTCGTCGACTAACAGGACGGGTACAGTGAAAGATGAACAGACTATTATAAAGGAATACATAGATATCAGATTAAAAGGATTTATCCATGTACCCTATGAAGATATTGAATACTATTACTATCAGAATGAGGACAGTTATTTCGGTAAAGATTTATTTGATGTAAGGGATGAAATAGAAGAATATCTTATTGAACGGGAATTGAGTATTAAACTGCTTGAATATATTGAGGAGCTGAGGCGAAATTCGTTTATACGGGTCCAGTTGAATGGTGATTCATAGCCATCAAATGCAGTAGTTAGTAAAAGCATATACAAAGATTGTAAATGCTTTTCTTGACGTATTCGAAGAAGGGTTCCAGGATTCAGGGATTCCAGGGTTCAAGTGA
>CALZMZ010000087.1 GCA_945788685.1 Thermodesulfovibrionia bacterium
TCATAACTTTTTAAAGAGTTGTGCCATTTCAATGGCGACTATTGCACAATCCCATCCCTTGTTGCCGCTCTTTGTGCCGGCCCTTTCAACCGCCTGTTCAATAGTATCTGTTGTGAGGACCCCGAATGCTATGGGAATCCCTGTGTCAAGAGATGCCTGGGCAATTCCTTTGGATGCTTCTGCGGCAACATAATCAAAATGGGGAGTCGCGCCTCTTATGATGGCCCCGAGGCAGATCACGGCGTCATGCTTCTTTTTTGAAGCTACTTTTTTTGCTGCAAGCGGTATCTCGTAAGCCCCGGGCACTTTTATCAGATCTATATTCTGCTCTGAAGCTCCGTGCCTGGTCAGTGCATCAAGTGCTCCATCAAGCAGCTTGCTTCCTATAAAATCATTAAAACGGCTTACTATGATCGCAAATTTCAGGCCTTTGGCCTGAAGCTCTCCCTCAAATGTTTTCATGCGCTCCTCCTGTAATTTCCTGCTGATTAAAACCCGAACAATTCATTTGAATAAAGCAGGGTTTGAAAAATAATTTAGTTTTCGATATATTAAACACATTTTTCACTGTCAAGCATATATGTGTTTGAATAAAAGAACATGTATGATTTAATAATAAATCCATAGAGTCAACTAAATTATTTTTCAAATTTTGCTTTATTAAGTTTAAACATGTTTCAGCATGTGTCCCAGTTTTTCTTTTTTAATCGATAGGTATTTGATGTTCTTGTCATGGGGTTTAACTTCAATGGGTACTCTGCCGACAACTTTCAGACCATATCCTTCAAGGCCTATGAGTTTCTTGGGATTATTCGTCATTATTCTCATCTTCCGTATCCCGAGGTTAACAAGAATCTGTGCACCTATTCCATAGTCCCTCACATCAGCCTTGAAACCCAGTTTTTCATTTGCCTCAACCGTATCAAGTCCCTCGTCCTGCAGAGCGTAGGCTCTCATCTTGTTAACCAGCCCGATTCCCCTTCCTTCCTGTCTCATATATAAAATAACACCCTTGCCTTCTTTTTTAATCATGTTCATCGCCTTGTGGAGCTGGTCTCCGCAGTCACATCTCTTTGAAGCAAAGACATCGCCTGTCAGACACTCTGAGTGTACACGGACAAGGGTTTCTTCATCAGGGGAGATGTCGCCCTTGACCAATGCTATGTGAGTAGTATTGTCCACCATATTTCCAAATATTATTGCCTTGAATTCACCTCCAAAGGATGTGGGCATTTTTGTCGTTGCAAGACGCTCTACCAGGCATTCATTTCTCATCCTGTACTGAATAAGGTCTTTGATAGTGACCATTTTAAGACCGTGCTTTTTTGCAAATTTTGCAAGCTGGGGCACCCTTGCCATTGTGCCGTCATCATTCATTATCTCACAGATAACACCCGTAGGGTTAAGGCCTGCCAGTCTTGCCAGGTCAACAGAACCTTCTGTCTGACCTGCCCGCTGGAGTACCCCTCCGGGCTGGGCCCTTAGAGGGAAAATATGTCCCGGTCTTGCTATATCTTCAGGCCTTGATTTTGGATTAATTGCTGTTTTAATTGTTTTTGCCCTGTCAGAGGCGGATATCCCGGTGGTCACCCCTTTCCTGGCCTCAATAGAAACAGTAAAGGCAGTTCCAAAGCTGGAGGTGTTAAGCTCTGACATCATGGGCAGCTTGAGCTGCTCAACCTTTTCCGGGGTCAGGGAGAGGCAGATGAGTCCTCTTCCATGCTTGGCCATAAAGTTAATTGTCTGGGCAGTTATTTTCTGTGCTGCAACAGTAAGGTCACCTTCGTTTTCCCTGTCCTCGTCATCGATAAGAATAACCATCTTTCCTGCCCTGATATCTTCCAATGCCTCTTCGATTGTATTAAATTTATAGGACGCGCGGGCCCTGTTTTTCTTTTTTGATGTTTTCTTTGCTGTATTTTTTTTAGTCATTCACAAATCCCTTTTCCTTTAAAAGGCCCATCAGGTTTGAGCCGGTATCGCTCCTGTCAAGCAGTTTCTCAACATATTTCCCGATAATGTCCACCTCAAGATTGACCCTGTCACCAACCCTTTTCTGTCCTATGTTTGTTGCCGTAAGGGTGTGTGGAATAATGGCAACACTAAATGAAACGCTGTCAACATCAACTATTGTAAGGCTAATCCCGTCAATTGCAATTGAGCCTTTTTTTACGACATATTTTAATATGTCTCCCGGAGCATTAAATCTGTAAAAGGTATAATCACCGGTCTTTCTGATTTCCTTTATGGATCCGACATTGTCTACATGGCCTGAGACGATATGTCCGCCAAGTCTGTCAGACAGTCTGAGGGCACGCTCCAGATTAACGCTGTCACTGTTTTTCAGCTCTCCAAGGTTTGTGCTCTTCATTGTTTCGGGTGATACATCAAAAGATATGTCTCCATTATGTTTTGTAACAGTAAGGCAGACTCCATTAACTGCTACGCTGTCACCCAGCTGAAGCTCATACTCAGACATTGGTTTGAGAGAAAGACTGATACCGTTGCCTGTTTCCCTGACGGATGTAACTGTTCCCTGAATTTCTATAAGACCTGTAAACATAATACCGGCTTTACTTAATAAGTTTGCCTATTCTATCCCATCGGATTTTGCCCAGCAGGCTGCCTTCATTGTTCCATGACCAGTACATGATAAATGCCTTGCCTTTTACTTCTTCCATCGATACTATGCCCCAGAACCTGCTGTCATAACTCTGGTCACGGTTATCTCCCATTACAAAGAAGCTCCTCCTTGGAACGGTAAAGGGGCCGAAATTGTCTCTCGGGGAGTCCTCAACTCCCGGGTCTCTGTGAATAATAAATTCTTCATCCCGGGGGATATCATTAACATAAACGGTCTTGTCTTTAATCTCTATTTTATCCCCGCCAACACCTATGACCCTTTTAATAAAATCCCTGCAGTTGTCCTTAAAAAGATAAGCCGGGTTACCGCTGCTGAAGGCATTGCCAATCCTGTATGAAATATTGCTGAACGTGCTTGTACATTCTTCCTGTTCCTTGTTCTTGGGGAATGAGAAAACAATGATGTCCCCTTTCTTTGGAGGGCTGAAGATTAAAATCCTGCTGTCTGTAAAAGGGATCTTTATCCCGTATATAAATTTATTTACCAGTATGTGGTCGCCGATCTGCAGTGTTTCAAGCATGGAGCCGGAGGGAATCTTGAATGCCTGCACAACAAAGGCCCTGATCACAAGAGCAAGCAGTACCGCAATGAATATAGCCTCAGTATATTCCCTGAATTTTGATTTATGTATATTTTTTTTAGCCATTTATTTACTTAACCTTTAGTACGGCAAGAAAAGCCTCCTGCGGGACCTCGACTCTTCCAACCTGTTTCATTCTCCGTTTGCCCTCTTTCTGTTTTTCAAGGAGCTTTCTCTTTCTTGTAATATCACCGCCGTAACATTTGGCCAGCACATTTTTCCGGATGGCCTTAATGCTTTCTCTGGCAATGATCTTACTTCCGATAGCTGCCTGTATTATGACCTCAAAGAGTTGTCTGGGAATTTCCTGTCTCAGCTTTTCAGCGATATTCCGGCCTTTATAATATGCCCTGTCCTTATGGACAATCATTGATAGGGCGTCAACAGGTTCCCCGTTTAAGAGAATATCAAGCTTTGTAAGCTTTGATTCCCTGTAACCCAGAAATTCATAGTCCATGGAAGCATATCCGCTTGACGAAGACTTTAGTTTATCATAAAAGTCCCACAAAATCTCATTAAGCGGGAACTCATACGTGACCATTATACGATCTTTTCCGATGTATATGAAATCCTTTTGCACACCACGTTTTTCCTGGCATAATTCCAGTATCTGACCAATAAACCTGGCTGGGACGAGAATGGTGGTTTTCACAAAAGGCTCTTCAATGGACTCATATTTTGCCGGAAGTTTTGCCGGACTGTCTATATATATGACATTTCCATCGGTCTCTACTACTTTATAAACAACAGTGGGAGCCGTATTTACCAGTTCGAGCTTAAATTCCCGTTCAAGCCGCTCTTTTATTATCTCCATATGCAGCAGGCCGAGAAAGCCGCACCTGAAACCAAATCCGAGAGCGGTTGATGTTTCAGGCTCAAAATTAAAGGAAGAGTCATTAAGCCTCAGCTTTTCAAGCGCGTCCTTCAGGTCTTCATACTGATTGGTCTCTGTCGGGTAAAGACCTGAAAATACCATTGGTTTTATGTCTTTGTACCCGGGACAGGGATCTGCAGTGCGGTTGTCAGCGTCGGTAATCGTGTCTCCAACTTTAGTATCACCTACATTTCTGATACCGGCGATTACATAACCTGCTTCCCCGGCTTTAAGGGATGTCACGGTCTTTTTATTGGGAGTAAATATGCCCACTTCCTGGACTTCATACACCTTATCAGTAGCCATAAGATAGATCTTTGTCCCTTTTTTGACCTTCCCCTCAAAAACTCTCACCAGGACGATGACCCCCTGGTAATTATCAAACCATGAGTCAAATATCAGGGCCTTTAACGGACTGCTTTCTTTTCCCACCGGTGGGGGGACCCTTTTCACAACCGCTTCCAGCAGTTCTGTTATGCCTGTACCTTCTTTTGCTGAAGTAAGGATTACATCACTGCAATCTATGCCTATTGAATCTTCAATATCCTCTTTCACCCGCTCCGGTTCCGCACTGGGAAGATCGATCTTGTTAATGACAGGAATGATTTCCAGGTTGTTTTCAACAGCCAGATAGGTATTGGCAAGGGTCTGGGCCTCGACTCCCTGTGATGCGTCTACTACGAGCAAGGCCCCTTCGCATGAGGCAAGACTGCGGGAAACTTCATAAGAAAAGTCAACATGACCCGGAGTATCAATCAGGTTTAATTTATAATCCTTCCCGTCTTCTGACGTATAATTAATATTAACAGCATGGGCCTTGATGGTAATGCCCCGCTCCTGCTCCAGATCCATTGTGTCCAGAACCTGTTTTGTGGTCATCTCTCTCTGGCTAAGGGCCCCTGTAATCTCAAGTATACGATCAGCAATTGTGGACTTGCCATGATCAATATGGGCGATTATTGAGAAATTTCTTATATTCTTTTCAGACATGGATTAAAAACAGGAAAGTCAGTTTGAATCTCCATTACCAGAAGGGGTCTTTTTCAAGAGAAGCCCGGCTGCACCAATAGAGCCGGCATTGTCTTCAAGAGAACTTCTAAGGATTTCCAGATTTGCTGAAAGGGGCTTAAAGGCCCTTCTTAATGCTTCCTTTTTTAACTCATCAACAAACATGTCCCAGGCGCCTATCAGGCCTCCGCCAATAATGACCGCTTCAAGTCCCAGGACATTAATAAGGTTCGCTATGCCGATACCTAAAAAAAGCCCGGCTTCCCTGAAAACCTCCCTGCTCAGGCTGTCGCCATCCAGAGCTGTTTCATAAATAAGTTTTGATGTTACTTTATAAAAATTACCATTACACCGTTCTGTCAGCATGCTGTCAGCGCCTTTTTCAAGCGAAGATATGACCCTGTCAACAATGGCCCTGCCGGATGCATAAGACTCCAGACAGCCATAACTTCCGCAGGTACAGTAACGTCCGCTGGGCACAATCGTCATATGCCCGATTTCAACGGGTCCCTCATAGAGGTCACCATGATAAATAATTCCGCCTCCCAATCCGGTTCCCAGTGTAAGAAGGACAAAATTATCAAGGTCTTTACCTGCTCCAACCCATTTTTCTCCATATGCGTATGTATTGGCATCATTTTCTACTACAACTGGAAGATTAAATTCCTTTTCAAAGCGATCCTTTAAAGGAACACCATTCAGACTGGAGATATTGGGGGACTGGATTACAACACCCTTTTTCCTGTCAATGAGTCCTGCTACTCCAATTCCTATCCCGCTAATGCCTGTTGTTGAATTGGCAAGGGCCTTTTTTGTTTCATCGCTGTCAAGGAAATCCTTCAGGTTATTTACCAGCAGATTGTCTAATTTCTCATCGTTTTCACCTGAAGCGGAAGGAGTGGGATTTTGAACACTGCTCAGTACAGTACCATCTTCAGTTGCAAGTACCGCTTTTGTATTTGTACCGCCAATGTCTAAACCGATTGCAATGCTCAATATATATCTCTTCAGTATGGTCAATAATAAAGCTTTAATCAGGCAATCCTAATACTATCACAGCATAAAAGACCCTGTAAAGTTACCTCTCATGTGTTTTCACATTATGAATCAGTTCTATATTTAACAGGTATTATTAACATGAATCATTCTTGACTGTATAATTGAATATGGGGCAGAGCGGTCACACAGGTTTTCAAATAAAAAACAATGGTATATAATTTGAAAATAACTAAATGATCTGAAAATATATAAACATATTAAGAAGAGGGGGTCTTTCTGATGAAACAGTTAATAATGGTTTTGCGACAGTATAGAATTACCGGCAATGATATTTTAAAAACGACCATGGTCATCCTTGTCTGTTTGTGCCTTGTCCTTTCTCTAACATTGGCCGGTTGCACAAAAAAAACCGAGGACAGCAGAACTACGCTTCATTTTGTAACATGGAAACCAAACATCCCTGCTGCATGGGATGAAATCATCAAAATATTTGAAGAAGAAAATCCTGATATAGTTATAAAAAGAGAAACTGGCCCACATTCCTCTACTGCATTTCATGATTTGCTGACCCAGAAACTCAAGAACAAAAGCACTGATGTTGATGTATTCCTGATGGATGTTATCTGGCCTCCTGAATTTGCAGCTGCAGGATGGGCCGCTCCACTTGATGATCTGTTTTCTGATGAGGAACGGAACAATTATCTGGACGGGTCGATTCTTGCAAATACCTATGAAGGCAAGATCTATGGCGTGCCGCTTTTCGTTGACAGCGGTATTCTCTATTATCGCAAGGACCTTGTTGATAAACATTATGGACCGGTCCTGCCAAGGACATGGAGTGAAATGGTGACCCAGGCCGGTGTCATCGTGTCTGAAGAGGCAAAATTACAAAATGAGATATATGGTTTTTCAGGCCAGTTCAAGCAGTATGAAGGACTGGTGTGCGATATGATGGAATATATATTGAGCAATAACGGTGATATTTTAGACCCGGACACAGGACAACCGGCACTTGCCGGCCCGCGTGCTGTTGAGGCCGTACAATTTGTGAGAGACAATATTATAGGCAAGGCAGCACCTGAGGGAGTTCTTACATACCAGGAGCCTGAATCGCTTGACCTGTTTATACAGGGTAAGGCTGTATTTCATCGGAACTGGCCTTATGCATGGGAAGTTTCAAATGATCCGGAGCGTTCGAAAATTGCCGGCAACGTAGGGATCATGAGACTGCCGAGTTTTGAAGGAGGAAAAAGCTATGCAACACTTGGAGGCTGGCAAATAGGTATCAGTAATTATTCAAAGAACAGGGAAGCTGCATGGAAATTTGTTCAATTTCTGTCCGGTGAAAGAGGCCAGAAATTACTTGCGTTAAAAGCAGGCAGGGCCCCGACCAGAAAAGCGCTTTATAATGATATAGAAATTCTTAAGGCCTATCCGCATTTTTCAGATATGAAGGATGTATTTTTAACGGCCTATCCCAGACCACGGACGCCGCTCTACCCAGCTGTTTCAAATATTCTGCAGAGATATTTCAGCAAGGCCATTTCTGATAAAACTTCAGATATTGAAAAAGAAGCAAAGGCGGCTTCAGAGGAAATCAGGAAAATTATGGCTATGGAGAAGAAATAAACCCGTTTCGGGAAAGAATGACATTTTAAATATATTAAAGCGTTATGACTAGCATTGCTCTGATTTAATATGAACTTATCTTTGCCTGTCAGGGAAAGAATATTTGCCGTCTCACTGCTGGTCCCGTGTTTTGTCTTTGTAATTGTCTTTGCTTTTTACCCGATTCTGTATTCTGTTTATCTAAGCCTTCACAAGATCATCCTCAGTCTGCCCCATCTTGGACAGCCCTTTGTTGGGCTTGATAACTATAGGGAACTGCTTAACGATAAGATTGCGCTTCATTCCTTCATAAATACATTTATTTTTGTGTCTGTGTCGACCTGCCTGGAGTTGTTGTTCGGACTTGTTATTGCGCTTGTGATAAACAGACATTTTATGGGCAGAGGGCTGGTGAGGGCTGCCATTCTTGTCCCCTGGGCAATCCCGACAGTGGTTTCATCCCAGATGTGGAGGTTTATATTTAATGATAAATATGGTCTGTTTAACTTTGCTCTCTTTGGACCGGATACATCAGCATATATGGCCTGGCTGGCAGACCCTGTTTTTGCCTTTGCCGCACTAATAATAGCTGATGTCTGGAAGACCTCTTCATTTGCCGGGCTTCTTATCCTTGCCGGACTTCAGCTTATACCGGATGAACTCTATGAAGCTGCCAGAATAGATGGAGCATCACAGTGGCAGCAGTTCAGGAGGATAACGCTTCCTCTTATCAAGCCTGCTCTGCTCATCGCGCTTCTCTTTCGCACAATGGATGCCTTCAGGGTATTTGATCTTGTTTTTGTAATGACCCAGGGCGGACCTGCAGACTCAACAAATGTGCTCCAGTTTTATGGATACAAAAAAATGTTTACAGAAGGAATGATGGGGTATGGTTCGACCATTTCTGTTTTTGTTTTTGTTATTACTCTGATAATATCGGCGATATATATCAAAGTGATGAGAACAGGGTTATTTCAGGAAAATGTTCAGAGCAGCAAGGGCCCAGAGAGTAATAACTCTCCTGTGTCCCCCCTTACTAAGGGGGGAATTAAAGGGGGGTGATTTTAACAGGATGAACAAAACAATTTTTAACATAACAACAGTTGTCATCGTGTTCCTGAGCCTGTTGCCGTTTGCATGGTTTATTAATACATCTTTTAAAACCCCTTTGGAAATCACACTGCAATTCCTCCTGTTCTTTTACCAACATTCTCTTTCGAATCCTATCAGTCAGCTATTGAAGATTACAATCTTCTGCACTTTGTACGAAACAGTCTGATTGTTGCAGGCTTTACAACCTTGATCACAATGTTAATATCCATCTTTACGGGTTATTCACTAGCTCGTCTGAGGCTTAAATATAAAGGGCTTATCATGGGAAGTCTTCTTCTTGTATCCATGTTTCCCCAGATATCCATAGCCGGTCCGGTCTGGCGGATCATGCAGGACATGGGATGGCTGAACAGTTACCAGGGCCTGATAGTTCCGTATGTTACATTGACGCTGCCGCTGGGTGTCTGGATCATGGCAAGCTTTTTTAAGGAGCTGCCGGAGGAGCTTGAAGATGCGGCTAGAATAGATGGCTGTGGTCATTTCAGAACGCTGGTTAACATTATGGTGCCTCTGGCTGCACCGGGTGTCTTTACTGCGGCAATTCTGGTTTTCATTTATGCATGGAATGAGTTTTTCTTTGCCCTCCTCATGATGACCCAGCAGAACTTCCAGACACTTCCTGTGGGGATCGCCCTGTTTCAGGGACAGTATACGCTTCCCTGGGGTGAGATTGCAGCAGCCTCGACTGTTGCAACTGTTCCCCTTGTGCTGCTTGTGCTGTTGTTTCAGAAGCGCATTGTCAGGGGGCTATCAGCAGGAGCTGTGAAGTAAGGGGAGATATCAGGGACACATCCCTGAAGGATATGTCCCGTAATAAAAAATTAGTATGCAGTTGCTTCCTCTTTATTT
>CALZMZ010000088.1:0-1614 GCA_945788685.1 Thermodesulfovibrionia bacterium
GCCATAATTTTTAGATCCTGCGGAGAACTATCTTAACATTGAGTATGAGCAAATATCAATTGTGATCTGACCTGATCAGTGTCTGTCCAGAAACTCAAACATTGGACCGTTATTCCCGCAGTTTTCGAGCGGGTCGAAGCGACTCCTGGCCGATTCGGCTAAACTCATACTCGCTCAGAGATGTCCTGTTAATGACTTCGGACATGACAAAACTATAAAATGGTAATTGATGGACAGACTCTGATTGGTTTCAGGTGTTTAAATCTCTCCTGCCCCAGGTTCTAAAAAGGAAATATTGAATATCATTGTTTTAGTACAAGTAGTCACTCACAATTATTTCATGATGACCATACCATATATATTATAATTACATATATACATATATTTTCGTTGCTTTTCGTCTTCAGTGAAACTAAAATATGTGCGATATGCAACTTGTTAAAAAAAGCGCGGAATATCTCAGACTGATAAAGTTTTCACATTCAATCTTTGCACTGCCCTTTGCTTTTACCGCAGCGCTGATAGCTGCAGGAGGCATCCCGACTTTTTCTCAGATACTATGGATAACTGTCGCAATGATTGGAGGGCGCTCCGGTGCGATGGGCATGAACAGGATTATTGACCGGGAAATAGATGCGCTTAATCCCAGGACAAGAAACAGGGAGCTGCCAAGGGGTGTGATCAAGACATCAGAGGCTGTTTTTTTCACTGCAGGGGCGTTTGCACTTCTTGTCCTTGCTGCTTACAAGCTAAATCCGCTCTGTTTAAAGCTGTCCCCGCTGGTTTTGCTGGTTCTGCTCACCTACTCATATACGAAGAGGTTTACATGGCTATGCCATGTAGTGCTCGGCATTGCCCTTGCACTGGCCCCGCTCGGTGCATGGGTCGCAGTCAGGGGGACGTTTGATAGTGAAGTTTTGCTGCTCAGCCTTGCTATTGTGTTCTGGGTGGCTGGCTTTGATATTATTTATGGACTGCAGGACATTGATTTTGATAAAGAACAGGGGCTTTACTCCATACCCAGTATATTCGGGATCAATACATCGCTCTGGATTGCCAGGATATTTCATCTGTTAACGATCATGCTGCTGTTCAGCCTTGCTCCCATATTCAACCTGTCAACGTTCTATATTATCGGGGTCCTGATAGCTTCGGGACTGCTGCTGTATGAGCACTCCCTTGTAAAATCCAATGACCTGAGTAAACTGAATATGGCGTTTTTTAACATGAACGGTTATATAAGTGTAACAATATTTGTTTTTACGTTATTCAATTATCTGGCATCATAAGAAATTCATATAACAGGATTTCGAGTTTGACATTTAAAGCGCAAAATTAGTTAAATAAGCATATTCCACACTATACGTAAAATCATTTAAGGAGGAGTGATCTAGTGAAGAAATTTTTGGCTATTGTTCTGGTCTTTTCCAGTGCATTCATTATAATCAATGGCGTGAATGCATATGCAGCAAAACGTGTGTATGTAGCAAATTCAGGGAACAACACTGTTTCTGTTATCGATCCTGAAAAAAAGGAAATCATAAATACATTCCGGGCAGGTGTATGGCCGGCAGGACTGGCATGTGATGAGTCCAGTAAAAGACTGTATGTTGT
>CALZMZ010000088.1:1664-10555 GCA_945788685.1 Thermodesulfovibrionia bacterium
ACAGGGTATGTAGCTGACACAGAGCATATGGTCGATGGGAAAAACCTCAGCCATACCGTTTCAATAGTAGATTTAAAGACAAACAAGGTCACCGGAAAAATAGATGTAGGGGCAGGCCCTTTTGATATAAAGATAGTAAATGACAAACTCTTTACAAGCAACTCGGGTGAATGGAAACTGGCAGCTGTAAGCCTGAAGGACCAGAAGGTCCTGAAGAAAGTTTCTGTAATTGACACTCCTCTCGGTCTGGCGGTCAGCCCGGACAATAAGAAAGTGTATGTGGCCATTCATGGCAAGGGCTCAGTTCAGGTATTTGATTCCGGTGATGTCAAGGAGCTGTCTACCATCAAGGTTGGTAAATCCGCATGGTATATTGGTGTAGACACCTTGAAAAACAAAGCATATGTAACAAAGAGAGAAGAAAATTCAATTGCTGTTATTGATATGAAGAAAGATGAGGTTGTTGGGAATATTGAAGCAGGCAAGGGCCCAATCGGGATTGCAGTGGATTCAGAAGCCGGCAGAGCATATGTGGTAAATCACGAAGACGTTTCTCTTTCGATCATTGATACAGCCAGTGATAAAGTTGTGGGGACAATAAAACTGACTCCTGCAACTGAAAGCACGTATTCAGGCTCGCCCTGGGGGGTAGCTGTCTTTTAAATTGTATTATGGGGGGGACATAGAACGAGTTTACGTTATCTTTACGTTTCGTCATTCCGGCTTGACCGGAATCTAATGCGTTTAGACTCCCGACAAGCGGGAGTGACAATCTTTTGCATATCATTCTGTAACATCCTGATTCACAGGAATGACATACTGGATTAACTATTCCCAAGCATATACATGATACAGCATTGTTATGCATACATGGGAGCCACGTTTATTCCTTGATCCGCATATACATAATACTACCAGCAATGCAGAATACAGCCGGACTTACCCATGGTGCGAGCCAGGGTTTGAATAATCCGGTATTAACCATGGAAATGCTGAAGGCATAAAGCACCCAGTAACACACACTTACAATTACTCCCAGGCCGGCTGCCCGCATACCTCCCCCCCAGCGTGAATGCAAAGCAAGGGCAATACCAAAAAGAATCATGACAAAGTTTATTGAAGGGTAGGCAAGTTTGTCATACAGCCTCACGGTATATTTGAGGTTTTTAAAACCTGCTTTCTCCAGTCTGGAGTAATAGGAGTATAACTCCATAAAGTTCATTTCTTTAGGTCTCTTGATTTCTTCCCTGAAAATATTGGGCTCCTCCAGGGCAGTTGTAATAAGCGATTCGAACTTTTTAGTTGAATTGTTTCTGAAATCAAAGACAGTCACATCATTAAGTTTCCATATTCCATCTTCCCACTTTGCCTCTTTTGCCTCGATCCGCTTCTCAAATCCAAATGAGTCATCAAAATTAAAAATGCTTGTCTTTAATATTCTGTTCTCATTTTCTACAAAACCTTCTATTCTTACCAGACTCCCGTCAAGTCCTCTCATCCAGAGAAATTCTTTTTTGTAAATGATTTTGGGAGACTGCTTCAGGATCTTGACTTTTCTTGTATACGTTGAGGCCCTTGTTGCAGCAGGTACAAGGGTCTCACCAAGAACAAGAGCTGCAAGAGTAATGATCAGACCCAGCAGGAGAAATGATGAAAAGAGTTTTTTTGTGCTGCCGCCTGCTGCCTTAACAACAATAGTCTCTCTCCACTTTGAAGCAATTCCAATTGTGATCATTATCGAAAACAATGAGGCAAAGGGTAAAGCATATAATATTACCCGGGGAGACTGCAGCAGCAGATACTCAATAATCAGATAAACCGGGGCCCTCTTATCGTAAAAATCGTCTACAAGACGGAGAAATTCTGTGACATTTGATATGGCAGTAATGCAGATGAGAATAATCACAAAATATTTAAGAAACTCCCTGATAAAGTATCTTCTGAAAGTTGTCATTATCTATACGAACTCTGCCTTAAAATTTTCTTAAAGGTTTATCAATATAAGCGATATACACAAAAACTGCGGCTATTGCACTGAAAAATATATTAGGAATCCAGCTGCCCATAAATGGAGTAAGACCGCCCGACTTTGAGAGACCTTTTCCCATGATGAGAAAGAGATAATAGAGAATAATAATGGCAAGGCTTATTGAGAAGCCGCCCAGCCTTCCTATCTTTCCTGTCTTGTACGATAGTGAGGGCGCCAGGAGACCAAATATCAGACATGCAAAAGGAAGCGACAGCCTTCTGTTCAGTTCAATGGCCCATGAAAGGTTTGTTTTGCGTCCTTCCCACAGCTTGGAAGTTTTTATTTCATCAGGCTTTTTATCTTTGGAGGCCTCTATGCCGGTAGTAAGAATAAAATCATATTCTGAAAATGAGATTTCAGAAGAACTATCCTTTTTATAGGAATGGATTGATCCGTTTTTCATGCTTAGCTTAATCAGTCCTTCATCCGGGTCAGAACTCATCTGTCCTTTTTCAGCCACTATCACAAATGGGTTGTCTTCAGCCTTTTCTGATTCTCTATAAACGAAGATGCCATTAAATGTGTTTTGAGTGGGCATTTTATTAATGAAGATTACTGTCCCCTTGAATACATCGGAAAAGCTTTCGGCTTCCATGGTCAATGAGGCCTTTTTGACTATGGTCTGATGTAATATGTGGTTAAATGCCCGAGTGCTGCGCGGCAATAAAAACAGGCTGATAAAAAGAAGGGCAAGAAATGAAATGATGGAAACAGTAAAGGCTGCTCTTGAGATGCCCAGAAATGTCATGCCCATGCTTTTTAAAACAATAATTTCATTGTCTGTTGCCATTCTTCCGTATGTGAGAAATATGGATATTAATATAGCCATGGGAACTGAAAGAAGCAGTAAGGAAGGCTGAATGAATATAAAAATCCTGAAGATGTCTATCAGGTCTGCCCCTTTACCCATAAACAGTTTGGTCAGACTGACAAACTTTTCCATAAAAAGTATTATGGAAAGGGAAAAAATGATAACAGACATATTTTTGATCAACTCTTTAATTATGGATTTATGAATTATCATGCCATGTGCCAGGAATTAAACGTATTCAATAATTTTGCTGAGTAATTATAACAGCTACGGTCAGCAAAAGGCAGGAGAGCGTCAAAGGCACAAGTAACAAATTCCAATTTACAAATTACAAACAAATACCAAGCAGCAACTCCCAAAAAAAACTACTGCAAGCCTATGCAAAAGAAGATGACAGATTAATTTACCGAAGAGTAACCTTTACCGGTTTGTCTGTTTTCTCACGTATTGACATTTGGTCATTGGTGATTATTTGATATTTGGACTTTGTTATTTGGAGTGTATATTTATGTAATATCAGGCTGAACTATAGACAGGACACTGTCTCTCAAACGGCTCAGGCGGGTAATTAATTCATCAGTAGACCTGTGTCCCATAAACTGTTCACTTAATCTGGTGACCTCAGAACCTCTGCTAATGACCTGCTCTTCATTTAAGCGGAGAAAGGTCTCGAGTTTTCTATAATATGTATACGCATCATTAAGGGCTGTCCGCTCCTGTTCATTGAAGGCCCCCAGTTGAGTCAGTTTGTCAATAGCCTTCAGAGTATTATGGTGGAGGATATCAGGGACCTGTCTGGAATTCTGGAGCTCCAGGTATTGCACATAAAATTCAATTTCCTCTATTCCTCCGGGACCAAGCTTGATATCAAGCCCTTCTGACTCATTGGTCAGTTCTCTCATGATTCTCAACCGCATGTCTGAAATATCTTCTCTGCTGATATCAATACTTCTTTGCAGTATTACGTCCCTTGCCATATTAATAAATAAATTACCGAGTTTATCATCTCCTGCAACAGGCCTGGCCTTAAGCAGGGCCTGGATCTCCCACTTCTGCGCACTGTCTGTGTAATACTTTCTGTACCCGTTAATCTCTTTAACAAGAACACCTTGTGATCCGTCAGGCCTGAGCCTGGTGTCAACGCTGAACAGCTGGCCTGCGTCCGTATAAGACGTGAGAATTTTTATTGCCTTCTCAGCAACTTTCATGGCCTTGTCTGAACTGGATACAAAAACAATATCAAGATCAGAGCCAAAGGTCATCTCGTGGCCGCCCAGTTTTCCAAGGGCTATAACGGACAGGTCCTTACTGTCAAATGTATGCAATATGGTTCTCAGTATTGCCTCGGCCAGATGGGTCATGCCATTGAAAAGGTCCTCAAGGGTCAAAATATTTAAGAGAAATAATATTCCAAGGCGGAACTCTTCAAACCTGCGGAATTCAGCAAGTGTTTTTGCAAAATTTTCTGACCTTTTAATTGCCCTTCCCAGTCTCTCCTCAACTTCCTTGAGAGTTTTCAGTATGCTCCACTCTTCAATGAGTGTATTGAGGTACTGCTGGTTGCTCAGAAATATTCTGGTCAGGTAAGGGCTGAGGGAAAATATGTTAATTAATCCCTGTATAAGTTCTTTCTGTTCCTGAAGTGCTGACAAGTGGGCCGGTTTCAGCCCGTATGTATTTAAAAGTCTTTCCAGTCCTGCGATTGCCCTGTCCGGGCTTTCTGCTGCCATGGCACTTTCAAAGAGCCGGGGCATAACTTCCCTGGTAATTTTTCTTTCCTGCATGGTCCTGAATTCAGCCATATGTTCTCTTATGCTTTTGAGATTGGCCAGACATTTGTCAGGATCCATAACATTTCTGAAAGTCAGAAAGCCTCTGAGTTCCCGGTCTGACATTTTCCCTTCAAGCAGGTTTAAGGTTTCGGCATGGGCATCTTCCCGGGTTCCGAGAAGTGAGTTATACATGGTTTTTATCTGCATTCTTCTCATGCGCAGATTGGCTGTAAATGCATCTGTCATGTTCCATGCCATGTTCCGGGCAAGAATATTCATTTCTTCATCACTGGAAGGAAGGGCGTGTGTCTGCAGGTCTTCCTTCATTTGCAGGTAATGCTCAATACGCCTGAAATATAAGTAGTTGTCCCATAGAATTGACAGTTCCCTGTCCGGGACGATATGCATTAACGTAAGCGCTTCAACCGCCTCAATCATCCGGAAGGTTTTGAGAGACAGGTTTGCTCCTCCATACAACAACTGAAATGTCTGGATAAAAAACTCTGCCTCACGGATACCGCCATACCCTCGCTTGATGTCATCTTTTGTAAAAGCGGAGTCTATCTTTTTCTTCAGACCCCTTATCTCCTCTATTGCAGTAAAGTCACTGGTCTTTCTCCAGACAAAGGGTTCGATGGATTTGATAAACTGCTGTCCCAGACTTCTGTCACCTGCGACAGGCCTTGCCCTGATCATTGCCATTCTCTCCCATGTTCGTCCCCATGATTCATAATACGTTTTGTAGGCCTTAAGGGGCAGGGCGATTTCCCCCTTTTGCCCCTGAGGGCGAAGCCTGAGGTCTACCCTGTAAGTTATACCGTCCTCGGTCTGTGCCGACAGAATCCTGTTGAAGATTTCAACCACCCTGCAGTAAAACTCATGGTTGCTGATCCTGCTGTATATAATGCCGGATGGATTAGGGATGCCTGATGTCTGGCCTTCGTCATTGTCATAGACAGCAATAAGATCAATATCAGAACTGTAGTTAAGCTCTTCGCCTCCCAGTTTGCCCAAAGCTATAAAAGATATTGCGCTCTCTGATGGTTCGCCAAATTTCCTTTTGTTTACATCCAGCGACCAGTTAAGGGCTGATGATATTATTGATTCAGCCAGTGCAGTAAGCTCCTTCATTGATGACTGTATGTCAGTCTTACCTGTTATGTCGCGCAGAGTAATCCTGAGGAGATATTTCTTTTTAAACAATCTTAAAGCCTTCATTACATCTTTTATTTCAGCAGTATCGCTTAATCCCGGTCCGGTTCCTGCTTTCTGTTCCAGTAAATCAGATGTAATATCACTATCTAATTCAATCAGGGCATGTTCCAGTTCACCCGGGTTTGATATGCAATAATTGGCAAGAAACTGGCTTACACTGAACAGATGAGCAATGACATTCATATTTGATGCAGACATTGCCCTGTCCGGGTTTTCTTCAATAAATCGTATGAGGTTTCTTTCAGCCCTTGAAGGATCAGGGACCAGTTTGACAGCATCAGTAATTACTTTCAGATATTTATTATCAATGGTCATATGAGCACTTCCTGTATTATTAGTGAAATATTGCTTATTTTTTGATAATATAGCCCTTTGAACATTTATATAGAATAATAAAAACCGGAGGAAAATACCATGAAGATGATAGCAGCTGTTATTAAGCATTTTAAGCTGGATGACGTGAGAAAATCCCTGACCGAAATTGGTATACATGGTATGACAGCAATAGAGGTAAAGGGATTTGGCAGACAGAAAGGTCATATGGAGGTTTACAGGGGGGTTGAATATGAGGTGCAGTTTCTTCCCAAAATAAAAATAGAGGTAGCAGTACCTGATGAAAAGCTGGACGATGTTTTAAGCACAATTGAGTCATCGGCAAAAACAGGCGAGATTGGTGATGGCAAGATTTTTGTATATGACCTGCAGGAGGTAATCAGGATAAGAACAGGAGAAAAAGGGGAAGAGGCAATATAACTCTTTCTGGAAAAAGGAAAAATGTATTATTTGCGTAATGCAATTATTCTGAATGCATGCAGGTATAAAATAAATATTGCAATATATGTTAAAGTAATAACGCCATTTTTTGAATTGTGAAAGCCTCACCGCTTTACAAGGCTGAGAGGCTTTTATTTTTACTGTAAATCCGTTACAGAACAGGATATTACAGTTAATGTCTTATAAGGAAACTGTGTTAGAAGGGAATGTAAAGCAACTTGGAAATTAAAGTACTTGGCAATAATATTGAAAAGGCGATTAAAGATTTAAAAATAAAGCTTCATAAAGAAGGTATTTTTAAAGAACTTAAGAGTCGAAGGTTCTATGAGAAGCCTTCGGTGAAAGAGAAAAGAAAGAGGATCGAGGCCCGGAAGAAGAAAATGAAGGCTTCCAGATTTACAAGGGGCAGATAAAGAAGAGATTATTTCTTTTTGGTTTTTTTAGCTGCTTTCTTTTTGGTCTTTTTGCTGTAAGATATATTGATTTCGTAGTCTATACTTGAATGGTTTGCACGCAGGTCCCCACTTTTACCTTTACAACTCATTTCACCTCTTATGACTTTTTTCTTATCTTTAATCTGCTTTGAAATTATGCGCTTTAAGTTAAATCCACCCTCTTCACATCCTTTGATCATACACTCCAGGTTAAAAAAGGCATGGCTTTCAGGGAAGAAATTAACAGTGCGATGCATGAGGATCGGATTTTCAGCATTGTGGTAGTAAGTCATGTTAATAACTATGCCTGCAACTGTTGGAAAGCGGTCAGCAATGATCCCCGCATCAGTTTTCAGCTGATTTTTTGCTTCCATTTTTTTTACATAATTTTGTTTTGACGCCATCGGGTTCCTTTATATATTTTTCTGAAATAATATTAATGTGTTACACATAATCCGCTAACAACAGTGAACTCAATCATAAGCAGAGATAATGACCAATTATCATGTTATTGAGGGATTAATAAACGTATAAATGTCTTTCCCTGTAATTAAGCCGTACATCCTGAATTAATCAAGCCTTTCAGGAGTTATATTTTCCATTTAATGTTTTCAGATTCGATGAATGTCTTATAAAAATAAAAAAAGGCCATAAGGCTTAAATTACTATGGCCAATTTAATTATCAATATCTTCAAGACTCGATATATTGACAAAATAAGCTCAAAAAGTCAAGGAGTTATCAACTGAAATTATATAAAATTTAGGTATGTGAGGTACAGGATATGACAGGGGTGTCTCACTATTTAACATACCGCCTGATCTTATTTAACCTCTTGAATGTAATGATAAAAAGACACGGACCGCCTATCAGCAGTCCGTTCCCTGAGTTGACATCGATATTACCTAAATATCGTAATACATGAAGAATTCGTAAGGATGCGGTCTGAGTCTCAGCGCATCGATCTCATTTTCCCTTTTATACTCAATCCATTTTGTGATAGCGTCTTCCGTAAATACATTCCCTTTCAACAGGAACTCATGGTCTGCTTCCAGCTCATCCATTGCTTCATCAAGAGCGCCCGGCATCTGAGGAATGTTGGACAGCTCTTCCGGCGGTAATTCATAAAGGTCTTTATCCATTGCTTCTCCGGGATCGATTTTGTTTTCGATTCCGTCAAGACCGGCCATCAGCATTGCTGAAAATGCAAGATATGGATTACATGATGGATCAGGAAATCTCACTTCAACTCTCTTTGCCTTGGGAGATGGTGAGTACATTGGGATCCTGATAGAGGCTGATCTGTTTCTTGCTGAATACGCAAGGTTCACCGGGGCCTCGAAACCAGGGACCAGTCTCTTGTAAGAGTTTGTGGTCGGGTTTGTAAAAGCTGCCAGGGCACGGGCATGTTTCAGGATACCACCTATATAATTAAGTGCCATTTCACTGACCCCTGCATATCCGTTTCCTGCAAAGAGCGGTTTGCCGTCTTTCCAGATACTCTGATGAACATGCATACCGGTTCCATTGTCTCCAAATAAAGGTTTTGGCATAAAAGTAGCGGTCTTTCCATGAGCATAAGCGACATTTTTCACGATGTATTTAAAAAGCATCAGCTTGTCGGCCTGCTCTACCAGCGGAGCAAATCTCATATCAATTTCACCCTGTCCTCCGGTTGCAACTTCATGATGTTGTGCCTCAATATGGATACCGCATTTCTGCATGATGGTAACCATCTCTGTTCTCAGATCTTCCATTGTATCTGTTGGCGGTACAGGAAAATAACCCTCTTTATGCCTCGGTTTATATCCCAGATTCGGTCCTTCATCAGACCCTGTATTCCAGGTACCTTCGACA
>CALZMZ010000089.1 GCA_945788685.1 Thermodesulfovibrionia bacterium
TACAGTTTAATCTCAATATAAGCTTTTTCCCTTAAGCCTGCTCTCCACTGGCGGTAACTTGACTGAAAGGTTTCCTGAAAAAGCTCATTTTTTATCTGATCTCTGACTTTTTCCACGATCCCTTCATCTTTTCTGTCCTCGAGCTTAATAATATGCAGACCTGCAGGACTCCAGAAGGGTCTGCTTACCTCACCAATCTTCAATGCCAGGGCAGCATCTTCAATTTCTTTCATGATACTTCCTAATTTAACGTATCCAAGGTCTCCTCCAAATTCCCTTTCAGGGCCTTCAGAATACTGGCCGGCAAGATCCGAGAAATCACTGCCATTCTGAATGCTTTGCATTATATCTTCTGCACGTGACATGAATTCAGATCTTAATGATTGATCATCCGGATTCCTGAAAAATATCTGTTTTATTTTAAGGCTTTCTTTTTCTGCATACCGTTTTTTGTTTTTTTCGAAATGCTCCTGTATTTGCCTGTCAGTAATAACTATTTTACTTTGAACCGCAATGTTGACGGTCTTTTGAAGAAGTATCTGGTCCCTGAGCCTGGTCCTGTACTTTTTCATTGTGAGTCCTTCGGCCTTTAATGATGCGTTCAGGGAGTCTTCTGTTAAATTATATTTGCTTTTGATCTCTTTAATTGATGCGTCTATCTCGGATTCCCCTACGCTGAGCCTCATTAACCGTGCCTCCTGCAACTGCAGTCTGAGATTGATTAACTCCTCTAAAAAAGGACGCTCCAGTTCTTTGATCTTTTTCTTTTTTTCCTCAGCAGCAGTGTTATCAAGAGTATTCCTGCCGTCCAACATGATCGTTTCCACAAGTTCACTCCACGTAATCACTTCATCATTTACAGTGGCAACCACCCTGTCCAGCAAAACCGCGCTGTGAGAAATAGACGGAGCACATAATGAAACGGGAAGCATCAGACATAAAAAGAGAAACGCTTTTTGAAAAGCCATGGAACTACCTGAATTTAAAATGGATTTTAATAATAATTGTGCCATAGAAGCAATTATGCGATTTTTTAAGTAATGGCAATTATGACATTCTTTGGAAGGTTAATTCAAGCACGATTGAAAAAGATAATTACAAATGTCAAAGCTCAAATATCAAATGAATGACTAATTCCCAATTTTAAAAGGAATTCATTTCTATCGGGTTAATATTCTAATCACCCCATAGGTTCCCCTCCTGTTCAAATCGACTTCAATGTGTTTTGACATTAATTCTTTGGGGATTCAATTGACATTTTAATTTTAAAATTTGAAATTAATGCACATTGGAGAATTGAATATTGTTTGCTTATCAAGTATTTGAAAAAACGGTTAAGGATAAATCAGGCCCCAACAAGACCTTTAAGTTCCTGAAGCTGTTTTGTCTGTCCCATCACTACGAGGGTATCTCCCTTTTTGATCATACATTTTGAGGTTGGATTAAACTCCATATTCCCGGTCTCCCTTTTTATTGCGACGATAATAACTCCCATATCCCTTCCAATGCCGGACTCATCAAGGCTGTGGTCTATAATATGTGAATCATCCGTGACCCTGACCTCTTCCATCTGTAACTCAAGGTTTTCGCTTCTCGTGGCAAACTCAATGAAATCAACGACCGCAGGTTTAATCAGTGTATGGGCAATTCTCAATCCCCCGATATAATATGGAGATACAACACTGTCAGCACCTGCCCTCCTCAGTTTCTGTTCTGCTCCTTCCTCACTGGCACGGGCGACAATCCTGAGATCAGGGTTCAGTCCCCGTGCGGACAGGACAACATAGAGATTGTTGGCATCAGATGCAAGCACAGAGATCAGTCCCTTTGCCCTTTTAATGCCTGCCTGCAGAAGTATACTGTCCTGCGTTGCGTCTCCCTGCAGTGATAATATGTCCGCATCCACAGTGGCCAGTAATTCAGCACTTGATTCGATCACAACAAAGGGGGATTTGCTCTGCATTAATTCCCTGCAGATTATGTGTCCCATTCGGCCATACCCGCAAATAATATAGTGGTTTTTTAAATTCTCGATTTTCTTGTTCAATCTTTTCCTCCCTAATATTTCTCTTATTTCTCCTTCAAGGAGAACTTTTGCGCCTACACCCAACGCATAAAACATTGCGCCTACGCCTGATAACATCAATACTATTGAAAAAATCCTGCCAGCCTTGTGCATTTCATGTATTTCACTGTATCCAACAGTAGTCAAAGTAATGATTGTCATAAAAAGCGAGTCTAAAAAATTCCAGTCTTCAATGATCATGTAGCCGACAGTACCATATGTAACAACTGTAATTATTACTATTGCAGGTATGAAAAATTTTCTTCTCAGACTTGGCATGGTTATCATATCGGACTATTTCAGATTTTCATTATATTTATTCGCTACATTATACAATGTTTGTGATCCTATTATGAGCGGTATAAAAGATCTGACAGTTTCTTCTGCAGGTTTTCCTGATGCGAGCCCTTCCAGTAAAACCTTCCGCATTTTGTGCAGTGCTTAAAGCTGCTGAATGTGTTATATGTATACTCGGGTACATGGGACTTTGCCATTTCCCTTGTGGTCTCTTTCAGAGGTTCATTGCATATCGAACATCTGGCTGACGAGGGCAGTGTAATCTTCCCTTTAATTGTAATTTGAGAAAGAAGACCGTATTCCATGATCACAGGATGATTCTGTCCTGCTCTCTTGCAATACGCAGAAGAACGCTGTCTTCAATATGAGGTTCATAGAGTGTGTCAGACCCGAGCAGCCTTAACCATTTTGCCAGTCGGCCAAGCATGGAATCAGCAATGAATTTCATAATATGTATATCTGCCCATAATGGATTATGTTATTCATACTCAAAGATTTTAAAAGTTATTTAAGATCTTTGATAAAGGATTCAAGGGGTCAAGGGTCTAAGGATTCAAGTTATGGAAATATTTTGCTATTTAATTTCACTCGAACCCTTGAATCTCGAATCGAGTCTACGCGAAGAGTCGCTCCGACCTCGAATCCAGGAATCCTTGCATTGCATCCATTGGAACAGAGTTCACCATGCATAATGAAGGTTAAAAAGAAAACGGGACAGCGGTCATGGCATGACCTCTATCCCGCAATTTGATTTACTTTGTTAACTGTTTATTCTTCTTCAGAATCGACAGTGACAAACGTCTCCTTGTATAAGTCTGTACCGGTACCCGCAGGGATGAGTCTTCCCATGATGATATTTTCCTTAAGACCTCTCAGCTCATCCTGGGAACCGTTAATGGCAGCCTCTGTCAACACCCTTGTTGTCTCCTGGAATGAAGCAGCAGATATAAAGCTGTCTGTTGAAAGTGATGCCTTTGTAATACCAAGGAGTATGGGTTTGGCCTGTGAAGGTTTGCCCTTTTCCTTGAGTACCTTCCGGTTCGCAGCTTCAAATGCCTGTTTGTCCACCTGTTCTCCTACAAGGAACTCTGTGTCGCCTGCCTCCTCGATCCTGACTTTCTTCATCATCTGCCTGGCAACGACTTCAATATGTTTGTCATTGATGCCAACGCCCTGCAGTCTGTACACTTTCTGGACCTCGTCCACAAGATACCTCTGCAGCTCATTGGGTCCGAGTATTTCCAGAATGTCATGAGGATTAATGGCACCGTCCATCAGGGCCTCTCCTGCTCTTACCCAGTCACCTTCATGTACGCTTAAATGTTTTCCTTTTGGAATGAGGTACTCTCTGGTATCCGCACCGCCTTTTACATTTACTACACGCTGACCTTTATGAAAGCCTTTAAATTCAATGAGGCCGTCGATTTCACTGACAACGGCCTGTTCTTTGGGCTTTCTTGCTTCAAAAAGTTCGGCAACTCTCGGCAGACCACCTGTGATGTCCTTTGTTTTAGTGGTCTCACGCGGTATCTTGGCTATTACATCACCAGGATGAACTATCGCACCTTTGTCAACAAGCACGTGCGAACCTGATGGCAGCAGATAACGCGCCAGTGCACCGGTTGATGGAAGCTTTAAGGTTGCCTTGCCATGTTCGTCCTTAATAGACACCCTTGGTCTCATGTGAGCAGGGTATTCAATAATAACTTTATGAGCAAGGCCTGTTACCTCGTCCACTTCTTCTTTTACAGATACCCCTTCTGTGATGTCCCCGAGGGCGATTCTTCCGCCGACTTCAGTAATAATCGGGAATGAGTACGGGTCCCATTCAACAAGCAGCTGCCCTGCCTGTACTTTCCGTTTGTTTTTTATTTTAAGTTTTGCCCCGTAAACAACAGAATACTTTTCTCTTTCCCTTCCCTTATCGTCCACAATCGCAATGCTTCCATTACGGTTCATTACGACAAGGCCGCCTTCTCTGTCCTTAACCGTAGCAAGGTCAATAAACTTGATAGTCCCGCTGTTTTTTGCCTCAAGTACGGTCTGCTCAACAAGCCTTGTTGCTGTTCCACCTATATGGAAGGTCCTCATGGTAAGCTGTGTGCCTGGCTCACCAATGGATTGAGCAGCCATGATGCCGACTGCCTCACCAAGCTCGACCCTTCCGCCCCTGCCCAGGTCTCTTCCGTAGCACTGCTTGCAGACACCGAGACGGGACTCGCAGGTAAGAACAGATCGTATCAAGACCCTGTCTACTCCTGCAGCAATAACCTTCTGGGCCAGTTCGTCATCGATTTCCTGACCTCCGGAAACTACGGTCTCGTTTGTAACCGTGTCTGTTATGTCTTCAGCAGCAACTCTTCCGTAAATTCTTTCTTCAAGGGGTTCAATGATTTCACCACCCTCAAGCAGGCTGGTAATGTGTATACCGGCGTGGGTTCCGCAGTCTTCTTCCCTGATGATAACATCCTGGGTAACATCGACAAGCCTTCTTGTAAGATATCCTGAATTTGCTGTTTTCAGGGCTGTATCTGCAAGTCCTTTTCTTGCACCGTGGGTGGATATAAAGTACTGCAGAGGGGTCAAGCCCTCTCTGAAGTTAGCTGTAATAGGGGTCTCAATGATTTCACCTGATGGTTTTGCCATCAGTCCTCTCATTCCGGCAAGCTGCCTTAACTGGGCTGCAGAACCTCTTGCACCGGAATCAGCCATCATGTAAATGTTATTAAAAGAACGTCTCTCTTCAAGCTCATCCTTGGAAAGTTTCTTAATGTCATCTACTTCTTCTGCACCAAGCTCTTTCATCATTTCATCAGCGATCTCTTCTGTAACTTCAGCCCAGATATCTATGACCTTGTTATACCGTTCTCCGTTTGTAATAAGACCGTCTGCATACTGTTTTTCAACATCTAACACCTCATGCTCGGCCTCTCTGATTAAATCTGCTTTTTTACTTGGAATATGCATATCATCTATGCATATTGAATTCCCTGACATGGTGGCACTTGCAAAGCCCAGCTTTTCGATATTATCAAGAAAGACAACGGTTGCTCTTCTTCCGAGTCTCTTATAACAGAACTCTACCAGCTTTGCCACTTCCTTTTTTGTCATTTCCTTGTTGATCATGGAAAATGAGAGTCCTTCCGGCAGTATTTCACCCAGAATAATACGGCCCGGGGTGGTATCGACAAACTCACCGTTCATTCTTACCTTAATAGGCTCATGCTGGTCAAGGGTGTCTGCATCATAAGCGATTCTTACCTCATCAGGACCTGAAAAAAACTTGCTTTTATCCGAATCGCCCTTTTTGAGTTTTGTCAGGTAGTAAATACCAAGGACCATGTCCTGTGTAGGCGTTGCAATCGGTTTTCCGCTTGCAGGACTCAGGATATTATTTACAGACATCATGAGCACACGGGCCTCAACCTGTGCCTCTATGGAAAGCGGCACATGAACAGCCATCTGGTCTCCGTCAAAGTCAGCATTAAAAGCTGTGCAGACAAGAGGATGAAGTCTGATTGCCTTACCTTCAACCAGGACCGGATCAAAGGCCTGCATTCCCAGTCTGTGAAGGGTAGGGGCCCTGTTCAGAAGTACAGGGTGCTCCCTGATCACTTCGTCCAGACAGTCCCATATAATGTCTTCACCTCTTTCAACTATCTTCTTTGCTGCTTTTATTGTGGTCACATATCCTTTCTCTTCAAGCTTGCTGAATATGTAAGGCTTGAAAAGCTCAAGGGCCATTGTTTTAGGCAGTCCACACTGGTGAAGCTTCAGCTCCGGACCTACAACAACAACGGAACGGCCGGAGTAATCAACTCTCTTTCCAAGAAGGTTCTGTCTGAATCGGCCCTGTTTTCCCTTGATCATGTCACTGAGAGATTTCAGGGGTCGCTTGGTAGCGGCCTTCAATACCCTGCTCCTTCTTCCATTATCAAAAAGCGCGTCAACCGACTCCTGGAGCATTCTTTTTTCGTTTCTGATAATTACGCTTGGAGCGTTCAGTTCCATCAGTCTTTTTAATCTGTTATTTCTATTAATGACTCTTCTGTACAGGTCATTAAGATCAGATGTTGCAAACCTTCCGCCTTCAAGTGGAACAAGCGGGCGAAGGTCAGGAGGCAGAACCGGAATAACATCCATTATCATCCATTCAGGTTTGTTGCCTGATTTTCTAAATGCCTGTACAACCCGCAGCCTCTTTGTGAGTTTTCTCTTGATTCCGATAGAAGATGACGCCTGAATCTTGGCCTTTAATTCCTTTGCTATTGCATCAAGATCCAGGCTTCGGAGCAGCTCTTTTACTGCTTCAGCTCCAACACCTGCCTTGAACTGATCACCAAACTCCTGGACGTTCTTTCTGTAATCTTCATCACTGAGCAGTTCCTTGGGCTTCATTTTTGTCTCGCCCGGATCAACAACAATATAGCTCTCAAAGTACAGGACCTTTTCAAGCTGACGCATGGTCATATCAAGAAGAGTCCCTATCCTGGAAGGTATTCCCTTCAGGAACCATATATGGGCTACAGGGGTTGCCAGTTCAATATGGGCCAGTCTTTCACGTCGGGACTTGGACTGGATGACCTCTACTCCGCATTTATCACAGACTACTCCCCTGTGTTTCATCCGCTTGTATTTACCGCAAATACACTCCCAGTCTTTTACCGGGCCAAAGATCTTGGCACAGAAAAGACCATCTCTTTCAGGTCTGAATGTACGGTAATTGATGGTTTCAGGTTTTTTTACCTCTCCATAGGACCAGGCCCTGATCTTTTCAGGTGAGGCCAGACCGATTGTTATTGCCTCAAATTCAGTTGGATTTTTTGGCTTCTCAAATATTGAGTAAATATCTTCCACTTAAATCCCCCTTGCGCTGTTTATACAGCGTATTTTGAAAATTTTCATAATATAATGTTATCTCCTTAAACTGACTGCTGATCAGTGGCTGACACTCATCAGCTTCAGGCTTTTATTTTGCCGGCTGACTTTCTTTTTGAGCTGCTGCTATTAACTTTTGGAAATACTTTTTCCTCAAGCAGGTCAACGTCAAGACCAAGACTCTGTAACTCCTTTATCAATACATGGAATGATTCAGGTACACCGGGCTCAAGGTTGGCATCTCCCTTGACAATGGCCTCATATACCCTGGCCCTTCCGGCAACGTCATCACTCTTTACAGTGAGGAATTCCTGCAGTGTATGAGCGGCCCCGTATGCCTCAAGCGCCCAAACTTCCATCTCTCCAAGTCTCTGACCACCGAACTGGGCCTTACCACCCAGCGGTTGTTGTGTAACAAGCGAGTATGGCCCGATTGAACGTGCATGTATTTTGTCATCAACAAGATGGTGCAGTTTCAGAATGTACATATTTCCGACGGTAACAGGCTTCTGAAAGGGCAGGCCTGACTTACCATCATGAAGAGTGACCTGTCCCCTTGTAGGGAGTTTCGCTTCCTCAAGCATAGCCTTTATCTCATGTTCCCTGGCACCTTCGAATACAGGGGTGGATACATAAATGCCCAGCTCTTTGGCTGCCCATCCTAAATGGGTCTCAAGAATCTGGCCTACATTCATACGTGATGGTACACCAAGGGGGTTTAATATTATATCAACAGGAGTTCCGTCAGGAAGGTACGGCATGTCCTCTTCAGGAACAACAATGGATATAACGCCCTTGTTGCCGTGTCTTCCCGCCATTTTGTCTCCCACCTGGATCTTTCTTTTCATCGCAACATATACTTTTACGACCTTCAATACTCCGGGGGGAAGTTCATCTCCTTTTTTAAACTGGTCCAGTTTTTTACTGTATTTCAGTTCAAGAATATTTACCTGTTCGGTAATTTCATCATCTAAAGATTTCAGCGTATCTCTCTTTTTGGCATCAGTGATCCCGATTTTTTTAAGAGATTTATCTGGTATCTGCTCCAGAATTGATTCTGTCATCTTTTTGCCCTTTTCACATAAGGTACCCTTGACACCTGAAACCTTAAGGTCTTCATCCGCTTTTTCATTAAGGAGCAATGCTCTCATTTTAGCGTAGCTGTTTTCCTTCAGAATCCTTATTTCATCATCAAGGTTTCTCTGTATCTGTTCAATCTTGTCTTCCTCAATGCTCCTGGTCCTTTTGTCCTTGTTGGCGCCCTTTCTGGTAAATATCTTGACGTCCAGCACTGTTCCTTCAATACCGGGTGGAACATAAAGACAGTTTTCTCTTACCTCTTCAGCTTTTTCACCGAATATGGCCCTGAGAAGTTTTTCTTCCGGTGTAAGCTGGGTTTCACTTTTTGGAGTGACTTTGCCGACCAGGATATCGCCCGGCTTTATTTGAGCACCTGTTCTGATAATACCGCTTTCATCCAGTTCGCTCAGGGCTTCCTCTCCGATATTGGGGATGTCCCTTGTTATTTCTTCAGGTCCGAGCTTGGTTTCCCTGGCTTCTATGGAAAACTCTTCAATATGAATCGAGGTGAACACATCTTTCTTGACCAGACGCTCGCTGACGATTATGGCGTCCTCAAAATTGTATCCGCCCCATGGCATGAAGGCCACCAGAACGTTTTTACCCAATGCCAGCTCACCCATGTCAGTAGCAGGACCATCAGCGATTACCTGGTTCTTTTTGACTTTATCGCCAGTCCTGACAAGAGGTTTCTGGTTAATGCATGTGGCCTGGTTAGACCTGACAAACTTAACCAGACTATATACATCAACTCCACCGTCGTCGCATCTGACAACGATGCGTGTGGCATCAACAGACTCTATGAGCCCGGCTCTTTTTGCTGCAATTATGACTCCCGAGTCCCTGGCAGCTACTTCTTCAACGCCCGTGCCCACTCTTGGAGCATTGGTCTGGAGAAGAGGTACAGCCTGTCTCTGCATGTTTGATCCCATCAAAGCCCTGTTAGCATCGTCATTTTCCAGAAATGGAATCAGGGCGGCTGAGGCGCTGACAATCTGTTTTGGAGAGACGTCCATGAACTGGACTTCTTCGGGGGAGACGAGTTTAAAATCTCCTCCTACCCTTGCGGAGACTGTTTCGCCTTTAAGATTGCCTTTATTATCTAAAGGTGACGTGGCCTGTGCAATGACGTAGTTTTCACCATCAATTGCCGAGAGGTACTCTATCTTGTCCGTTACCTTTCCATTTTTAATTTTTCTGTACGGGGATTCTATAAAACCAAAATCATTGACCCTGGCATATGATGCCAGCGACGTAATAAGTCCGATGTTCGGTCCTTCCGGGGTTTCTACGGGACATATACGTCCATAATGAGTCGGGTGTACATCCCTGACTTCAAAACCGGCCCTTTCCCGTGTAAGACCTCCAGGTCCCAGTGCGCTCAACCTTCTTTTATGTGTGATCTCGGAAAGCGGATTGGTCTGATCCATGAACTGGCTCAACTGGCTGGAACCGAAGAACTCCTTTATGACCGCTATGACAGGCTTTGCATTAATAATGTCGTGAGGCATTGCTGTCTCAAGCTCTGTGAGGGTCATTTTTTCCTTGATGGCCCGTTCCATTCTCACAAGACCGATCCTGAACTGGTTCTCCAGAAGCTCACCTACAGCCCTTACTCTTCTGTTCCCAAGGTGATCAATATCATCTACTTCACCTTTTCCTGCTCTCAGATTAAAGAGATATCGAAGAATTTCGATTATGTCCTTCTCTGTGAGGACTCTGGTATCAAGGGGAACATCAAGGCCGAGACGTTTATTGAGTTTTAACCTTCCGACGACTGAAAGATCATATCTCTTCGGCTCAAAAAACAGACCCTCAAAAAGTGTCTGGGCGTCTTTTATTGAAGGTGGCTCGCCTGGTCTCAGTTTCTTGTAAATTTCCACCAGTGCTTCTTCCGTAGTATTGACCTTGTCCAGCTTAAGGGTGTCTCTCAATGATGGCAGGTAGCGAATGCCGTCGATAAAGAGTAACTGGAGAGAGGAAATCTTCATGGAGAAAATATTCTCTGCAATTTCCTCTGTGATTTGCTCATTGCTCTCCAATAAGACCTCACCTGTTTCCGGATCGATTATATCTGTCAGAGTCACCCTGTCAATGAGTTCTTCCTTCGAGATAGGGATCTCCTTGATATGTGCTGCTTCTATCTTTTTCAATGAGGCCTTTGTTATTCTGCCGCCTTCCTTGACGATAACTTCTTTGGATCTTGGAGTTTCGATGTTCTTATACGCTCTCAGTCCTGCAAGGACCGGTGATACCTGGCGTGTTGCTGCTCCTTTGTTGATTTTTATTTCTTCTATTGGATAATAGGTCCTCAGAATCTTCTCTTCTGTGAAACCAAGGGCTTTAAGGATAATAGTTGCGTGCAGCTTTTTCCTTCGGTCGATACGAACAAACAGCGTGTCTTTTGTATCGAACTCAAAGTCAAACCAGGAGCCTCTGGCAGGAATTATTCTGGCGGAAAAGATAACTTTGCTTCCAGCCTGGGATTTGCCTTTGTCATGGCTGAACAGAATTCCGGGAGAACGATGAAGCTGACTGACTACAACCCGCTCAACTCCGTTTATGACAAACGTACCTGTATTTGTCATTAACGGCAATTCGCCTATATAGACTTCCTGCTGCCTTGACTCTTTCAGCCTTTTTTCACCTGATTCTCCCTTTTCCCAGAGGTTCAACTTGACCTTGATTTTTAAAGGAGAAGCATAGTTAATGCCTTTTTCCAGGGACTCTCTTAAATCATATTTAGGAGGTCCGATTACATACTCCAAAAATTCGATCGAAGCAGTTTCATTGTAATCAACAATCGGAAATACACTGCTGAATGCTCCCTGCAGGCCGTTTTCCTCCCTTTTGTCCGGATGAACTTTCTCCTGCAGAAAACGATCAAAAGAACGCTTCTGAATTTCTATCAGATTGGGAATCGCCAGTATCTGGGGAGACTTCCCAAAATTTTTTCTTACCCTTAAACCCTCTGCCATAATTCTCCTTTGAAGAAGGATTCCAGGATTCATTTATTTTAATTCTACGACTGCGCCCTGATCTTCCAGTTTTGCTTTCATGGCATCTGCCTCTTCCTTTGTAACACCTGTCTTTACCGGTTGTGGAGCGCCGTCAACGAGTTCCTTGGCTTCCTTTAGTCCGAGGCTTGTGAGTTCTCTTACGGCCTTGATAACCTGGATCTTTTTATCACCGGCAGCTGAAAGGACTACATCAAAGCTCGTCTTTTCTTCTTCTGCAGCACCCTCTGCTGCTGCTGGTGCTCCTGCTGCCACAGCTACCGGAGCTGCTGCTGTTACATCGTAACGCTCTTCAAACTCTTTAATGAATTCAGACATCTCAAGAATTGTCATCTTGTCGATGTATTCAAATACCTGTTCTTTTGTTGCTGACATTTTTTCCTCCTGGTTCTTATGAATATTGATTAATTTGTGTTAATTTTCTGCACTGCTTTTTTTGGTTTTCAGAGCTTCCATTGCATAGGCAAACCTGGTCAATGTAGAACTCAGCAGCCCTGCAAGTTTGGTCGCAGGCGCCTTCATTGCTCCGGCGAGCAAAGACAGCTGGACCTCTTTCGGAGGAAGCTTTGAAATACTCTTAAGTTCATTAAGTGCAAATACACTGCCTTCTACAATTCCGCCTTTGACTTCAAGTTTGTCATTGGATTTGTTGAACTCCAGCACTTTTTTAACGACAAGCACCGGATCATCATATCCAACAGCGATCCCTACAGGTCCGGAAAGGATATCCTTTGCCTGATCCACAGGGGTGCCTTTTGCAGCGATCCTGGCAAGCGTGTTTTTTACTACTCTGTACTCAAGCGCAGATTCACGGAGACTGTTTCGCAATTCCGTAATCTCTTCCACATTGAGTCCACGGTAATCAGTAAAAACGATACCTTTCGCATTCTCGAACTTGTTCTGAAGTTCTGAAACTACCTGGGCCTTCTCTGTCCTGTTCAGATTATCCACCTCCTTTGTATATCAGAGACTTCAGTAAAAACAAGCAGTAAGTAGTGGATTGGGGACACGTTATAATATGACCTTACTTTCCCTAAACTTCCCGTTTAATACCCGAGTCTGTGCAGGCTGACCATGTATGGTCCTATTATGTAATTCCGCAAGCCCTGTAGGTCAGGGTGTAAGAAAGGCTGGAAGGCCACGGACGTACACCTGCAGTCTCTGACTTAATATGTATGTTCTCAATTGGTAGCTCAATAAAGCTGCCAACTGAAAACATATAACACCTATATATCACAGTTTATGCAGAAGATAAACTGGACACTGTCACTGGAACTCCGATCCCCATAGTTGAAGATACGGAGATTTTCTTAAGATACTTTCCCTTACTTGATGAAGGTTTGGCCTTTTCCAGTGATGATATCACGGTTTTGGCATTGTCTATGAGCTTATCAGCTTCAAATGATGTCTTGCCTATTGATACATGGACTACTCCGGCTTTCTCGGTTCTGAAGTCTGCCTTTCCGGCAGTAATGTCCTGTACTGCCTTTCCCACGTCAAATGTAACGGTCCCTGACTTGGGGTTTGGCATCAGACCTCTTGGGCCGAGGATCTTTCCAAGTTTTCCAACGAGACCCATCACATCTGGTGTGGCAACAACCTTGTCAAATTCAAGCCATCCGCCGCTTACTTTTTCAACCAGCTCTTCTGCACCAACTATATCAGCTCCTGCGGTTTCAGCCTCAGTAGCTTTTTCCCCTTTGGCAAAGACAGCAACTCTGACTTTTTTACCCAGTCCATGTGGTAATACAACACTGCCTCTTACCATCTGGTCTGACTTCCTGGGGTCAACTCCAAGGTTTATGGCCAGCTCTACGGTCTCATCAAATTTAGAATGCTTCAGTTCCTGAATAAAACCGACAGCTTCCTTGATATCATAATGTTTTGTCTTATCTATTTTTGCTTTGGCTTCGTTATGTTTCTTACTCATTTTGCCTCCAGTTAATAAATCAAAATTACTTATACTATTCCTGCACTGTCACGCCCATGCTTCTTGCGGTCCCCTTAATAGTGTTTGCAGCTTTTTCTACGTCAAACGAATTAAGATCAGGCATCTTTGTCTTCGCGATCTCTCTTATCTGGTCCATCGTAAGCTCACCCACTTTTTCTTTATTAGGAACACCAGAGCCTTTTACGATACCGGCTGCTTTTTTAATTAGCTCTGAAGCAGGCGGTGTTTTAAGAATGAATGAAAAGGACCTGTCTTTATATATGGTAAGAACAGCCGGGATAATTGTATCTCCCAAGGACTGGGTCTGGGCATTAAAGGCCTTGCAAAAATCCATTATGTTTATACCGTGTGGTCCAAGGGCCGGTCCTATGGGCGGTGCCGGGTTTGCCTTGCCTGCCGGTATCTGCAGTTTTACCATTGCCATTACTTCTTTAGCCATCTAAACCTCCAAACTACTGAATTTCAAATTTGTCATTTCTTGATTTATGTTTTCTCCACCTGTAAATAATTAAGTTCCACAGGGGTCTGTCTTCCAAATATTGTTACCATTACACGCAGTTTGCTGTGGTCTTCATCAATGTCATCAACAAACCCGTTAAAATTGGCAAAGGCGCCGTCTATTATTCTTACACTGTCACCCCTGTCAAAATGTGCCTTGACCTGCGTTGCAGGACCCTCTTCAATCTGCTGAACGATAATATCTATCTCATCCTGATGAACCGGGGTGGGGCGTTCACCTCCTACAAACCCTGTGACCCTTGGTGTGTTGCTGACAATATGCCAGGTCTCGTCATTCAATTCCATTTCAACCAGAATATAGCCGGGATAGAATTTCTTGGTTGACTCCTTTTTCTTGCCTGATTTCAGCTCAATTACCTTTTCCGTGGGTATCAGGATCTGGCTGATCTTTTCGCTCAGGCCCCGTCTCCTGGCATTATCTTCTATTGTTGTTTTCACCTTTTCCTCAAATCCGGAATAGGTGTGCACGACATACCATTGATTTGACATTGGTTCTCCTACTGAACTAACATTCCGATTAGTTTTGACAGCAACATATCTATTAACCCTAGAAACACTGCTATTATAATTACAAGCACGACCACAACTTTTGTTGAGCCTATGACTTCATCACGTGAAGGGAATACAACTTTTTTAAGCTCAATTTTTACTTCCTTGAAAAACTGCTTAATCTTTCCAAACACGATATATTCCTTTACAATTTAACAATTGCAAAATGGCAGGCCAGGAGGGATTCGAACCCCCAACCCTCGGATTTGGAGTCCGATGCTCTACCAATTAGAGCTACTGGCCTACATATCCTGGATAACAGAGCACAGAACAAAAAGCCCGGACCACAAAAAAAATCGGTCTGTGTTCTTGTATCTGTGTTCTGGGTTCTGACTTTATGCCTTTGTTTCTTTATGTTCAACATGTTTCCGACAATTCCTGCAATATTTTTTTAATGCAAGCTTTTCCGGAGTGTTCTTTTTATTTTTTGTAGTTGAATAATTTTTGTTTTTACAGCTTGTACACTGTAAAAGTACTATATCCTGCATTTAAGTCCTCCGTCGTTCGTCGTACGTCGTTCATTATTCTATTATCTCTGTAACGACTCCGGCCCCTACTGTCCTGCCTCCCTCTCTTACGGCAAACCTCAGGCCCTCT
>CALZMZ010000090.1 GCA_945788685.1 Thermodesulfovibrionia bacterium
CCCTTCGGGGTTGTATCTGAGCAGATGAGTCCCCTGGCCCTTGCAGTATCTCTTGACTGCAGTTTTGTAGCAAGAGGATTTACAGGTGATATGGACCATCTCAGGGACCTTATTAAGCAGGCTTGCAGTCACAAGGGTTTTTCACTGGTAGACATACTGCAGCCCTGTGTCACCTTTAACAGGGTAAACACTTTTGAATGGTACAGGGACAGGGTCTATAAGATCGAAGAGGATCATGATCCCATGGACAAAATCAGGGCATTTGAAAAATCGCTGGAATGGGGCGAGCGGATTCCATTGGGAATTATATATAAAAATGACCGTCCCCTGATGGAAGAGAGAATCCCCATGATTACAGATAAACCTCTTGTAAAACAGAGTGTTGAGACAGTAAAGCTCGAAAAAACATTAACAGAATTTTACTAACCCTGAAGCAAGGAGGTATGCCATGGCAGCCAGAAAAAAAGCAGCAAAAAAGAAAACGACAAAGAAAAAAGCAGCATCAAGGAAAAAGTATGTTTGTTCAACATGCGGTGTTGAAACCACTTCAAAAGGACATCTGTGTACTCCGGTAGTTAAGGACAAGGCCTATTCATGTGATTATTGCGGTATGGTTGTCGGCGACCCGCGTCATGTGTGCAAACCTAAAGCAGCAAAAATAGCCTATGTATGCGGAGGATGCGGAAGGACTGCAGCGAAGAAGACTGAAATCTGTATGCCGAATAAAATTTAAGAATAAGTCCTGGATACTATAGACCTTTGCAGATCTTGTAAGGGCTTTTAGTAATTAATTGAAAGAAGGGGTCCAGGTTTCAAGAGAACAGTTTAAATATGTATTTTTTTATTAATTGACCAGGACTCTCAAACAATTACAAATGTTGTAAATACAATAGATGATTTTTTAAAACTTCGACGTTTGATATTCGTAATTCGATATTCATCATTCGTTTTTAATATTTCAACTTATTGGTCTTACAACAGAAAAAAGAGAATATCGAATGTTGAATGACGAATAACGAATATCGAAGTTAGGGCAAGACGCGAATTTCACATATATAGTTTTCTTCCCTTGGACCCTTGGCTCCTAGATCCCTGCTTCTATTCACACTGAATAACTCTCTCATCAGTCACAATCATGTCAACTTTTATATCATGGGGTTCTGACGGGACCCTGTCTCCGATCTGTTCTTCAAAGGCAAGGGCAACTGTGGTAATGTGCTCAATTCCAGACAATTCCCTGGATTCCATGCTCAGGAGTTTGTCATAGTAACCGCCTCCATAGCCGAGGCGGTTTCCTCTTGGATCAAAGCCGGTCCCGGGTATTATGACGAGATCAATATCCTGTAATGAACATCTTCTGTATCTTAATATTCCGGGCTCCAGAATGCCCATGTATCCAGGCTTAAGCTCGACCGGATTTTTTACCTCATAAAGTTTGAGCACCTTATGTCTGGTGTCGACGAGCGGAAGTACAAGTTTCTTTCCAAGTTTTATTATGTCATCAAGATATTTCCTTGTATCGACCTCAGAGCGGAATGATACATACATTAAAACTGATTGTGCCTTTTTAAAAACATCCTGGGAAAACAGCCTGTCTTCAATCGCGGATTCTTTGGCAGATTTCAGCTCTGGAGGGATAGAGTCTCTTGTCTTTAAGAGCTTTTCTCGGAGTCTTTTTTTCAAACCGCCTTCTCAAGGGCTTTCTTTATTTCTTCAACCTCTTTAATTGCCTGCTCAGAAGCCCTGTATGAAGGAAGCCCGCCCATATCAGATTCAACAATGCTCTCATTGTGACTTATCTTACCCAGAAACTCCAGATCGCCGATATTGCTCCTGATAAAGTCAACGTCCTCTTCCTTTCGAACCTTGTTGGCAACGACAAAGACCCGTTTAACTCCAAGTTCAGATGCCAGACCTTTTATGGCATTGGCTGTCTGCAGGCTTCTCTGTCCAGGTTCTACAACAACTATGAATGCATCAACGCCTTCGGCAGTTCCCCTGGTGAGATGCTCGATGCCGGCTTCCATATCAACGATAACAACCTCATCCCTGTCAACAATCAAATGCTTAAGCAATCGCCTTAACAGCGCATGTTCCGGGCAGTAACATCCTGAAGATGCAAATTTGGACTTACCCATCACAAGCAGAAGGATATCATCGATCCTGTATCCAAAGCCCTCAGGAATATCATCAACTTTTGGATTAATTTTAAAAATACCGCCGCTAGTGCCTGGCTTGGCCCCTGTCCTCTCCTCAACAAGATCGGCCATCTCACCAATCGGTTTGATTCTGGATATTTCATCTCTTGAGATACCAATTGCAGTTGAGAGGTTTGCATCCGGATCTGCATCAACTGCTATAACTTTTTTGCCTTCTTTAGAATATATATGGCTCAGTAATGCTGACAGGGTTGTCTTGCCGACACCGCCTTTGCCTGTAATGGCAATCTTCATAAAAAACCTTCTAACTTACTGAAATTAAATGAAAACAATATATCCAGCTTCAAGATAAAATACTAGCATTGAAAGCAGGATTTTGTCAAAAATATCTGGTTTATATATATGCTGAATTTAAAAATATAAATTAAATTAGTGACATATCAATACTTCATGAAGAAAACAGCTATAGAAATTTATATGGTATGTTCAACTTTTTTAAAATAATTATTGATTACAAAAGCATTAAAAATTATTATCTTATAACTATCTATAATTAAACGATATATATTAAAGAAATATGCTGAATATGACGAGAAGAACCATTATGAATAACAGTCAAAATCCGGAAAATGGCCTGATCTCCGGGAACAGGGACTTCAACCTTCTCAGGTATTTTACCTTATCAAGTATAGCCATTATCCTTATACTCACAGCCATATTGTCTACTGTGCTGGTTGTCAGACAGAGAAATAACATGATCGACCATTCAAAACGAATGGTCGAAGAAGCAGCCCATCAGCTAAATAATCACATGGTTAATAATTTTACATTTTCTGTTATTGAAAGAAATGGAGAAAAGTCTATTGACAGACAAGCAATAGATTATGATCGGTTAGATAACGTGATCAAAATTTTTTTAAACGCCTACACAGACCTTATAAAAGTGAATGTTTTTGACAGGGAAGGATTCACGATATATTCCACTTTAAAAATAAATGAAGGTACGATAAACAATTCTGAACACTTCAGGTCAGCTGTTAAGAACAATGTAGTATCGGAATTTATAAAGAAAACCAAAGATGAACATCCTGGCTCCATGTATCAGGATAAACTGTACAAACTGGATTTACTGGAAGTCTATGTACCGATAACAGTATTTGAAGATCGTGAAGGACATAACATACACAGAAATGAAACGGTTATCGGCGTATTTAAAATATACAGGGACATGGGACCAATAATCCATGAAGTTGAAATTGAATCCTTTAAAATATCATTTATGGTATTTGTGTTTATGGTGGTGCTGTTTATATTCCTGCAGATAATTCTTCGAAGAGCCAATATTATTATCAATAAACAGAATGAAGAAATAGACAGAAATAATACAAATCTCGAGGAAGCACATAAAAGAATCAAAGACGTCATGAGTGAAGTTATCCAGCATGAGAGCTTTCATGTAAGATATTCAGGGAATGATCTTCTTAAATGCTGGGAGTTTAAAAACTGCAAGCATACCAGCTGTCCAAGCTTTGACTCATCAAACCTCAGGTGCTGGCAGGTGTCAGGCACTTTCTGTGCCGGAAAAGTCCAGGGGATATTTGCAAAGAAGTATGGAGACTGCTGTAAATGTGAAGTTTACAAATACGCGTTTAAGAATAAGATTAATAACATTGGAGAAAGCTTCAATAACATGATGGTACTTCTGCAGAGCAAACATGCAGAGCTGAATGAACTGAACAAACAACTTAACGACATGGTAAACGTTGATTATTTAATGCAGATCGGTAACCGCAGGTTTTTTCATGAGAGAGTAGAATCGATTCATCAACTGGCATTACGTTATCAGCATTATTATAGTGTAATTGTCTGTGACGTTGATAATTTTAAAAAATATAATGATACATACGGCCATCAAAAGGGTGATTATGTTCTGATTTCAGTCGCAAATCTTTTTAAGAACGTATTGAGAAAAACTGATGAGATCTTCCGATGGGGTGGTGAAGAGATTATAATAATACTCCCTGAACAGGCGCTGACAGATGCCCTGAAAGTTGCTGAATCCCTCAGGGCCGAGGTTGAGAAAATGGCAATCGCGCATAAATTGAACAATCCTCAGGTAGTCACAATAAGCTGTGGGGTAGCATCATACTATCCCGGTAAAAATAAAGAAATCGGATGGGAGAATGTTATTAAAGATGCTGATGATGCGCTTTACAGGGCCAAAGAAGGAGAAAGAAACACGGTTTACTCTGCCTGACCTTTTTATAAATTAAACTAACGTATTCCGGACAGCAGTTGTTGTCTCATTGTTTCAACCGGAGGTTTCACTCCGGTCCAGAGTTCAAAAGCGAGAACTCCCTGCCACAAAAGCATTCCTGACCCATCAACAGTTTTTGCTCCTTTTTCTGATGCGTTATGCAACAGGGGAGTTCTTCTGTAAATAAGATCACAAACCACCATTTCTGAAGAAATAAGGTCTGCATTAACAGGCAGAGGATCCTCGTCATGAAGACCAAGGGGGGTCGCATTAATCAGAATATCGGGATTGCCAATAATATCAGGACTGTCCAGCACATATACATTGTTTCTTATTTTCCCAAGGTCGGAAACAAGGGTGTCTGCTTTATTCCTGTCTATATCAAACATTGACAGTTTTGAAGCCTTTTCACTTAAATAATAGCTGACAGCCCTGGCTGCTCCGCCTGTACCGATCATTACCACTTCCCTGTTTTCAACAGAAACGGATTCTTCTGTCAGGGAACTCATAAAGCCTCTGCCATCAGTATTAAATCCGGTCAGAATTCCCTCGTTGTTTGTTATTGTATTGACTGCCCCGATAAATGCTGCTTCTTCATCTACCTTGTCAAGAAAAGGAATGACATGTTCCTTGTGCGGAACTGTTATGTTTACGCCTTCAAGGTGTAATGAGCGGATGGCATTAACAGCAACAGGCAGATCTTCAGGAGATACCTTAAAAGGAATGTAACACATATCCAGACCAAGTTCCCTGAATGCAGAGTTATGCATCAAAGGGGATAGTGTATGTTCAATGGGGTAACCGAAAATTCCTGTTATTTTAGTCTTTCCATTAACAACCATCTGATATCCCTCTTATCAGTCCTTCCGGTGTAGGATCTATGACTTTCACATCCATGCCAAGGCTTTCTGACATGTCCTTGAGTGTAACATTATCAAGAAACACATCTGATCCGTTTCTTAAAGCCACATTTGGAACAAAAAGGCAATCTGCCTTTGTTTTGCCCAGAATAGTTTTTACGATATCTTTTCCGGTGAGAAGTCCAGAGACGGTAACACCGGGACCGAAAAACCTGTTCTCAACTTTAAACAGATCCAGGGTAAGTCCATCTATAGATTTAAGTTTCTTTGTGAAATCCTGAAGAAACGGCATAAATGATGCTCCGGTGAAAAGGGCCACGTGTCTGGGAGATATCTTCCTGGGGATTTTTACACGTTTTGCTTCCTGCAGGAATAAGGGGACCAGACCGACTCCGTTTTCCAGTTGGGCGAGGTCACCGTACTCTTTAAGCTGCGGCAGGGCAATACCTGCTTTAAGGTAAAACTCATCAGCAAGATAAACCAGTGGATCACCATGTCGTCTCTTAAGCCTGCGCCTGAAGCTTTTCACTCTTTTTTGACCTGTTTAACTGTCGGTTTATGAAATTTTGTAAGCCCGACAGGTACTACTGCTATAGATGATATATAGGGATAAAATTTCTGAAGATCCTTAATAGTATTAGAAAGATCTTCCCCGTCATTTAATCCGGGACATACTACTATCTGGCAGTGCAAACGTATTTTTTGCGATGTCAGTTCCAACAGTTCCCTAAGTATGTCCGGTGCGTTTGGATTGCCGAGCATATTTCTTCGTATATCGTTGTTGGTTGAATGAATGGATACATATAGAGGACTGAGCTTTTGTTCAAGGATACGAGTCTTTTCTTTTGAGGTGAGATTTGAAAGGGTAATATAATTGCCAAAAAGAAAGGACATGCGGTAGTCATCGTCCTTGAGGTACAGGGTCTTTCTCATCCCTTTGGGAAGCTGGTGAACAAAACAGAAAACACATTTATTCCTGCATGTCTTGGTCCTGAACGGTTTAAGTTCAAATCCAAATGGCTCACCTTCCTTTTTTCTGGCACTGAATGAGCGGGACCTGGTACCGCGTTTTATTTTCAGATTAATAACATTATCCCTGGAATAATACATGTAATCTATGATGTCATCAACGGGATTGTTGTTCATACTCAGGACAATATCACCTTTTTTAAGGCCTATTTCCTCAGCAAGAGTCCCTTCATGCACCTGATTTATTATTGCAGTCATATCACAAATCTGATGATAATCTTAAGGATTTGCAACTTTAAGTCCTCTATAAACATAGTGCAGTCCTGAAATGGCAGTTAGTACTGCAACTAAGATAAATAAGAAATTTAAAAAAGAAATATTACTCTCAAAATTCAATGATATCAGAATCAGTCCGATCAGCAGGAACTGACCGGCGCTGGCTGCTTTACCTACAATACTCGGTTCAATGTCAAGATTATGAGTTACAAGATAAATAATAAAACAGCCTGTGATGACTATCAAGTCCCTGCTTAATACAATAATTGTCAGCCACATGGGAATCAGACCTGTCTTGCTCATAATAATAAATGAGGTCAATAAAAAGAATTTGTCTGCTACAGGATCAAGGATCGTTCCAAAATAGGTTATCTGTTTCTTTATTCGTGCAATAAATCCGTCAAGAAGGTCTGTTATTGATGCTGTTACAAATATCAATATAGCATACTGATATTGCTCATACATAAGTGCTGCTGCAAAAAAAGGCAAGAGCAATATTCTTGTGAGTGTCAGGATATTGGGGATGTTACCAACCATTTAGATTAAGCCCCGCTGTTTACTTCTGGTAGAAAACAATTAAAATAAAGCGTTACACATATATTCTTAATGTAAATTGCAAACAGCCCCTGCCTGATACCGGCAGGGGCTGCCAGATAATTATTTTAGAATACGCCCTGGACCTTGCCTGTCTCAGTATCTACATCAACCCTTCTGAAGGCAGGGTTTGAACCTGTTCCAGGCATAAGGCTAATGGCACCTGCCACAGGAACGATGAATTGTGCACCGCCGTATGTGAGCACTTCCCTGACCTTCAGCTTCCACCCGGTCGGAACACCCTTAAGTGCCGGGTTGTCGGAAAGTGATAAATGTGTCTTGACCATACATAGGCCGAGCTTTGAGAGTTCAGGGTCTTTCTGTATCCTTGCAAGCGATGCATTGGCCTCCGGTGAGTACTCAACGCCGTCAGCACCGTACACCTCTTTGGCAACGAGTTCGATTCTCTCTTTGACAGGCTGATCAAGCTCATAGAGGAACTTAAATTCTGTCTTTTCCTCGCAAGCCTCAACAACCGCCTCTGCAAATTCAATAGCACCATCGCCGCCCTGCTCCCAGTGTCTTGAGAGAGCGACTTTGGCGCCTGCAGCTTCAGCCATCTCTCTGACCTTGGCGATTTCAGCGTCAGTGTCAGTGTAGAAAGCATTAATGCATACAACCGGGCTGATTCCGGCCTTTCTGACATTCTTGATGTGATGGATAAGATTTGCACAACCTTTCTCAACCCATCCCACATTCTCAGATCCATATTCTTCAGGCATTGCTTTGCCCGGAACAGGAACCGGTGCTCCGCCGTGGCACTTAAGCGCCCTTATCGTAGCAACAACAACAGCAGCATCTGGAACAAGTTTACTGAAGCGGCACTTGAGGTTCCAGAATTTTTCAAAACCTATATCAGCACCGAATCCTGATTCAGTTACATGATAGTCAGCAAGTTTAAGCCCGATCTGGTCTGCAACTATCGAGCTCTGACCGATCGCAATATTTGCAAATGGTCCGGCATGAACAATAACAGGCTGTCCTTCAAGTGTCTGCATAAGGCTTGGGTTAAGGGCATCAACCATCCATGCTGTCATGGCGCCGGCAACCTGAAGGTCTTCAGTTGTTACAGGATTACCTTTTTTATTGTAGGCAACAACGATTTTACCCATGCGTTCGCGCATATCCTTAAGACTTGTGGCAACAGAAAGGATGGCCATCACCTCTGACGAAACAGCAATGCCGAATTTTGATTTCATCATGAAACCGTCTTTGTTGGCGTTTACACCGTCAATACCTATGATTATATTTCTTAGAGACTGAACACAGAAGTCCATGATCCAGCCCATCTCAACCTTGGTAGGGTCGATGTCAAGTCTTTCCATATTGCTCAAACGCATGAGCTGCTCATCAGTATAATTACGTTCATGCTGCATTCTTGATGTAAGAGCAACCATGGCAAGATTATGAGCATTCATGATTGCATTTATATCACCAGTGAATCCAAGGGAAAAAGGAGTCAGGGGAATACACTGGGCAAGTCCGCCGCCTGCAGCGGAACCCTTTATATTCATAGTAGGTCCGCCTGAAGGCTGTCTTATTGCAGCGCCGACGTTTTTACCTATTTTACCGAGGCCCTGAACCAGCCCCATGGATGACGTTGATTTTCCCTCACCAAGAGGCGTTGGAGTAATAGCTGTTACATCAATGTATTTACCGTTTGGTTTGTCCTTAAGGCGATCAAGTACCGCCCTGTAATCAATTTTACCAATATAATGACCTTGCGGAAGCAACTCATCCTTGGTCAGTCCAAGGCGCTCTCCAATCTCATAGATCGTTGCCATTGATTTTTCTGCATCTTCTGCAATTTCCCAGTCGGCGTGTTTTGTTGGATCCAGTGGCATATTCTAATCCTCCTTAAATTTATAATTTAAAATTCTAATTTATTATGAAGATAAATCTTCCAGTGTATGTATGAAGTTGTTGATGCTTTAATTGTGGTAGTCAGTCTACCTTGCCCTGTACCCTTGAAGGTTTTTCTCATTTGCGGGCACCAAAGAAGTTTAAAACTCTAGCATAGAAAAGTCTTTGGTGTCAAACATTATATGATTATAAAAATATTTATTATTCGGGATGTAATCTAAGTGTATTCAGTGGCACAGGTGGATGATATTTTGATTTTTATTGAAATAAAATTTATAGTTATTAGTGTTATTTCAGATCAAACAGTATATCTCTTGAAATAATCATTAAATGACCCTATGAACTGGCACATTAAAACGATTGATCAGGTATATGAAAACCTCGGTTCTTCATCTGAAGGCCTGTCTTCTGATGAAGTCCGGCAGCGGACTGAAAAATATGGTCTGAATGAACTGATAGAGGTTAAAAAGAAGACGGTCTTTATGATGTTCCTTGATCAGTTCAAGGACTTTATGATTCTGATACTGATAGTTGCAGCAGTTGTTTCCGGAATCATCGGGGAGCTTGTCGATACAATAGCCATTGTAGTCATTGTCATTCTTAATGCGATAATAGGATTTGTTCAGGAATATCGTGCAGAACAGGCGATGAAGGCGCTTAAACAGATGGCAGCGCCATCAGCACTCACCCTGAGAAACAAAAATACTGCAAACATTCCTGCCTTGGAACTTGTTCCGGGAGATATTGTGTATCTTGAAGCAGGCAGGGTAGTACCTGCAGATATCAGACTGACAGAAACTGCTCAGCTCAAGGTCGAAGAAGCTGCTTTGACAGGAGAGTCTTTATCAGTTGAGAAGAATGTTGATACATTGGTTGATGAATCTGTTCCTCTTGGTGACAGAAAGAATCTGGCTTTTAAGGGTACGACAGTTTCTTATGGCAGGGGGACAGGTGTAGTTGTCGATACAGGAATGGAAACAGAGCTTGGCAGGATAGCCACGCTGCTTCAGGAAGAAGAAGAGGTAAAGACCCCACTTCAAAAGAGACTGGCCAAATTCGGTCAACGGCTTGGCATTATTGTTCTCGCTATCTGCGCTATTGTATTTATTGCAGGCCTGCTTAGAGGGGAAGCTGCTCTGTTAATGTTCCTTACCGCAATCAGTCTTGCTGTTGCTGCCATCCCCGAGGCCCTTCCGGCAGTTGTCACCATATCACTAGCCCTTGGCGCGAAAAAGATGGTGAAGCAGAATGCCCTGGTAAGAAAGCTGCCGGCAGTTGAAACACTCGGATCGGTTACCTATATCTGTTCGGACAAGACCGGAACATTAACATTAAATAAAATGACCGTGGAAGAGATGTATGTAGACGGAACATTAATAAGAGGTAAGGAGTTAGGAGTTAAGAGTCATGTAAAAGGTGAATCAGAAACTCAAAACTCAAAATTCAAAACTCTCATGACTGCAATGGCCCTTAGTAATGACTCAACCAGAGGCGAGGACGGGACATTAATCGGAGACCCGACAGAAACAGCTCTTCTTGAAGCAGCAGAAAATGCAGGTTATATAAAAGGAGAGATGGAAAAAACCTTACCCAGAATCAGTGAGATTCCCTTTGATTCAGACAGAAAAAGTATGACCACTTTTCACTCATCTGAAGAAAACTCCATAATTTCATTTACAAAAGGGGCGCTGGAATCGATACTTGATCGGTCAGTGAATATTCTAACAAGTGATGGGATTAATAATTTAACTGAAAGTATCAGGGAAGATATTGTTAATGCAAGTCAGCAAATGGCAAACAACGGCCTGAGAACACTGGCTTTTGCAATGAGAAAATGGGGAAGACTGCCTGATGATATAAATACTGAGATTGCAGAAACAGAGCTTACTTTCCTGGGTATGACCGGGCTGGTAGATCCTCCGCGTGATGAAGCAAGAGAGGCGGTTGCAACCTGTAAGACTGCCGGCATAAAACCGGTGATGATAACCGGGGACCATCCTCTTACAGCTAAAACTATCGCCAAAAGACTGGGTATCATTGAGGACAAAGACGAAGTGCTTACAGGTCAGGAACTGGGTAAACTGTCTCTTGAAGAGTTTGAGGAGCATGTTGAGAAGATAAGGGTATATGCAAGGGTTGCACCTGAGCAAAAAATCAAGATCGTAAAGGCGTTGCAGGACAAGGGAGAATTTACTGCAATGACAGGGGACGGCGTAAATGATGCTCCTGCCTTAAAAAGGGCTGATATTGGTGTTGCCATGGGAATTACCGGGACTGATGTTTCAAAAGAGGCCTCTCATATGATACTCCTGGACGATAATTTTGCCACAATAGTCAAGGCTGTAAAAGAGGGAAGACGTATCTTTGATAATATACGGAAATTCATAAAATATACCATGACCAGTAACTCGGGCGAGATATGGACCATATTCCTGCCGCCATTTTTAGGGTTGCCGATTCCTCTGCTTCCCATACATATTTTATGGATCAATCTAGTAACTGACGGTCTGCCTGGACTTGCCCTTGCAGTGGAGCCGGCGGAAAAGGGAATCATGCAGAAGCCCCCGCGACACCCTCAGGAGAGCATATTTGCACAGGGGCTGGGGTACCATTTATTCTGGGTGGGACTCCTCATGGGCGGGGTATCGGTTTTTACCCAGGCCTGGTTTATGAAGACAGGAGATACTCACTGGCAGACAATGGTCTTTACTGTACTGTCATTGAGCCAGATGGGACATGTACTGGCAATAAGATCTGACACAGAGTCATTATTCAAGCTCGGTATATTCTCAAACAAACCGCTCCTTGGTGCAGTGCTGCTGACATTTGCTCTTCAGATGGCGACTATATATGTTCCTGTCCTTAATCCGATATTCAGGACTTCCCCCCTTACTTTCGGCGAACTAGCTGTTACTTTGATGCTTTCATCTATTGTATTCATTGCGGTTGAAATAGAAAAATTGTGGTTAAGAAGAAATGGTAATATCCAAACATCAAAATCTGGCAGATAACAATCCAACAGCCAATGCATGCTAATGTTCTGTTCCCTATTAATTCTGAAGCATTCACTTACACTGTTCCTGCAGAACTCAGATCAGATATTAAAATTGGATCACGTGTAGAAGTACCTTTTAAGAGAAGTTACAGGACAGGGATTGTTGTTGCGCTGGACCGTAATCCTGAGGCAGCCTCTTTAAAAAAAGGGGCTGGAAAACTGACAAAGAGTATTACCCTTAAGCCTGTAACATCTCTCCTTGACGAGGATATTTTTCTCCCGAATAATATTCTCAGGTTATTAAACTGGGTGTCCCAGTACTACATGTCTGCTGCCGGTCTTGCTCTTAAGAACGCTGTTCCCTCAGCCTTTTTTACCGGTAAGAAGGCAGGTAAACCAAGAATTATATATGAAGAGGAAGAAAAGAAATCAGAGCAGTTAAATTTGACAGATGACCAGAAAAATGCCCTGATCAAAATTAACAGTGATGATAAAGGAGTGTTTCTTGTTCATGGTGTCACAGGCAGTGGAAAAACAGAGATTTACATGAGAGCAGTCAAGTCTTTACCTGTCGGAAAACAGGCCATTGTTCTGGTTCCTGAGATAGCTATTACAGCCCAGATGATAGACAGGTTCCGGGCAGGTTTTGGAACTGATGTGGTTTTCTTTCACAGCGGTCTGTCCACAGGTGAAAGAATTACAGAGTGGCAAAGGATCAGAAATGGTGAGGTAAAGGTAGTTATCGGAGTAAGAAGTGCTGTGTTTGCACCTTTTAGCAACCTGGGTCTCATCATTGTTGATGAGGAGCAGGAAGCATCATATAAGCAGTTTGAAGGATTAAGATACAGTGCAAGGGATGTTGCGCTTGCAAGGGCAAAACTTGAAAAAATAAAAGTCATCCTTGGATCAGCTACTCCTTCACTGGAAGCTTATCATGCTGCACAGAACGGAAAATTCCATTATATAAGGATTGATAAAAGGATAGAAAAAAGACCTCTGCCTGAAGTAGAAATTGTTGACATGACCACAGAACTAAAGGACACATTTTCATTGTCAGCTAAACTGGTAGATGCCCTGAGACAAAATGTGAAAGATCATTGCCAGTCACTTATCATGCTCAATCGAAGGGGGTATTCTCCTTATTTCCTTTGCACTGATTGTGGGCATACTCATAAATGTCCCCATTGCAGCATTACACTTATTTATCACAAAGACACCAACACTCTGAACTGTCATTATTGCGGCTCATGGCTGGACCCTGAACCGTTATGTACGGAATGCGGAGGAAAGGAAATTAAATATCTCGGGGCAGGCACCCAGCGTGTGGAGGAAGAGCTGAACAGGCTTATTCCTGAATTATCTTTTAAGAGAATGGACAGGGACACGACACAGAAGAAACTTTCTCATCACAGGATAGTCAGACAGATGGAGGACAGGAAAATCGATCTGCTTTTGGGCACACAGATGGTTGCCAAGGGTCATGACTTTCCGGATGTGACGATATCTGCTGTTATTTCTGCAGATACGGCGCTGAATCTTCCTGACTTCAGGTCTGCTGAAAGGGCGTTTCAGCTCTTTACGCAGCTTGCGGGCAGGGCAGGGAGGGGTGATCTTCCGGGCAGGACTTACATTCAGACATACGAACCTGACCACTATGTATTTGATTTTGTACGGAACCACGATTACACAGGGTTTTATGAAAAAGAGATTGGGCAGCGAAAAGAGCTGTCATATCCTCCATTCAGTAAATTGATAAGGATTATTTTTGGTTTCAGGACAAAAGAAAAAGCGAAAAGAATAACTGCAGACATATCTGCCAGGGTCAGGAGAATAAAGCATAAAAATATCCAAATCCTCGGGCCTGTACCGGCCCCTGTTGAAAAGATAAGGAACCTCTGGAGATGGCACCTGATATTAAAAGGCAGAAATGCAAAAGCCCTTCGCCGGACTGCAAGGGAGATTGTACATAAGCTTGAACTAATGAGGGATGTTAAAGTTGATATAGATGTTGATCCAATAAACCTGTTATGAATTTACCAGGGGGAAATTAAAAACATGTGTCATGTATGTCCTTCATGGTTATCATTTATTCTCTATAATCCATTACGGAAGAAATTTACTGACAGGGACAAAATAATTCGCGACTCTTTAATTCAATATGAAAGCACTGTGCTTGAAATTGGCGCAGGCAATGGTTTTCTCACCGAGGCAATTGCAGAGACTGCAAAAAAAGTTGTTGTTATTGAACTCCAGGAAGGAATGGTAAAAAAGCTAAGAAAGAGAGTCGACAGCTTCGGAGATAAAATCGACATCATCACCGCAGACATCTCTGAATTGCATCTTGAATCCGGTTTTGCTGATGTCTGCCTCCTTTACTACTGTTTTCATGAGGTATCAGATCAGCCTGCTGCGGTCATTAACATAGCTAACGCTGTTAAACAT
>CALZMZ010000091.1 GCA_945788685.1 Thermodesulfovibrionia bacterium
TCCCTTGCTCTTCTGAACTCGTCAAGTACCTCCTCTTCTGTTCCCACAGCGCCGACAGGATCATCAACAGGGGTATGAAACCTTTTTATATTGCGGGGAGTGGCAGGACATGAAGCATCAGCATGACTGCAGAGGGTCATAATGACATCCATACTATTTAGCAGGTCTTCATCTATGGCTTCTGATTTCTGTCCTGATATATCTATGCCGATCTCATTCATCACTGTGATAGCATTGGGATTAATTCCCACAGGTATAAGTCCCGCACTGTACGGTTCTATTGTTTCCATACCCAGTTCTCTTGCAAGTCCCTCTGCCATCTGACTGCGGCAGGAGTTGCCAGTGCAGAGGAACATGACTCTGTAGATTTTGTTTTCTGACATTTTAATATTGTAATGAATTAATCAAAAGAAAGGGTGAAGCAGTGACTGGAACATTAAACTTACTTTACAATGTCGTTCAGTTCAGAGGCCAGGTCCTTATTAAGATTTCGAAGGGACTTATATTCTTTTCTTGCAGATGACAGCAGCTGCTTTCTGTATTCCATGTAAGCCATGCCCAGATGAAAACGGGCTTCTGCAAATTTTGGCTTCAGGCTGACTGCTTTTTCATATGACTTGATCGCCTGTTCATAATTTTCAGTTTCACTGTATATATTACCAAGATTATAATGCGCTTCTGCATGTTTGGGTTTGGCCTTTACTGCTTTATTCAAAGCGGTGATTGCTTCGTCATACATGCTCAGCATGGACGATACAATACCTACAGATATGTGGGCATCAACATAGGAAGGTTTCAGTTCAGACGCCTTGCTGTATGCCTGAAGTGCTTCCTCATATCGGTGCAGCTTGAAATAGGCATGCCCCAGGTTGTAGTGGGCTTCAGCATGCTTGGGATCAAGTTTAATGGTATGCTGAAAAGCGTCTATTGCTTCGGAGTATTCCATTTTCTGACTGTTCTGAACTCCCTGCAGGAAAAATTCAGATGCGTCGGTGTCTTGAGAAGAAACAGCAGTCGGACCCAGGAGACTCAGCGCTGTTATTAATACAATAATCTTAAGTAAAGGAGCCCTCATAGATATTAAGTCTATCAAAATACATATTTTTTTTGTAATAAAAAATATAAATGAGATTATTAGGAATAATTGAATAAATATATAGACTTAGATTATTGCCTTAGATGATGTATCTCCTGACTCAATCGTAAAGACAGGATGTGAATTACCCGCCTATTTCTGACATGGTGCTTATGGGGCTGGACCGGATCTGCTTATCTTTGAGCCCGTGACCTTTCGGCTTTGCCTTAACAGACTGCAGAAACAGCCTCTCTAACTGATCATCGGAAATTCCGTTTCTCAGAGGAGTTTTTATATCAATTGTCTCTTTTGAAAAAAGACAGGGTCTGAGCCTGCCGTTTGCTGTAAGACGGAGTCTGTTGCAGTGCTTGCAAAAATGGTCTGATAAAGGGCTTATTATACCAATCACCCCTTTTGCACCTTTTAAACGAAAATTTCTTGAAGGTCCGGTGCCCCTGAACTTGAAAGGTTCCAGGTTTCCAAGTGCAGATATCTTTTTCAGGATCTGGCCGGATTTTACATATTTGTCGCTGGCCCAGATACCGCCAGTAACTGCAGGCATAAACTCAATGAACCTTATATGATAATTATTATCTATGGTAAGGGCTGCGAATGCTTCAACTTCATGATCATTAATCCCCTTTATAGGAACGATATTAATTTTTACAGGAGTAAGCCCTGCTGATTCGGCAGCTTTTATGGCTTTCCAAACAAGCGCAATATTCCCGCCTCTTGTTATGACTTTATATCTGTCTGCATCGAGTGTATCAAGACTGATATTTACTCTGGTGAGGCCTGCATCCTTGAGTTTCCCAACGAGTGATGCAAGCATCAGTCCGTTCGTAGTGAGGCTGAGATCATGGATACCGATATCCCTGATGGCAGATATAAGGCCGGTTATGTTTTTCCTTAAAAGCGGCTCCCCTCCGGTAATCCGTACTTTACTCAACCCGTGTCTGTGAGCAACCTTTACAAATCTTATTATCTCGTCATCAGTGAGTATTTCACTTGTATTGAAATGTTTCAGTGCTTTTTCCGGAGTGCAGTATACGCATTTCAGATTGCATTTATCAGTTATTGATATCCTGAGATAATCTATCTTGCGGTTGAACTTGTCTATGAGAGGGCCAGAGCTGTTTTCAGTATGCTTGGAGTTATTATTCATAGTATTTAATTAAGCTGAAAGCTGTCAGCTCTCAGCGATCAGCTCAGGAAACCGGTGAGCTAACCACTTCATTTCACTTGCCGAATGGGCATACAGGATACTGACATTTTTCGCACTTCAAACAGAGACCGCCATGACCGAGCTCGGCAATCTCTCTTCTTCCTATCCTTTCACCGGCCAGTACCCTCGGCAGTATCAGGTCAAAAACAGTAATACTGGCATACATGCCGCATGCAGGAATGCCCAGAATCGGAATGCAGGTATTGTCTGCGTTCTGTAATCTGTAATCTGTGATCTGTGATCGGTGATCTGTTTTTTGCAGATATGCAACCATAAACATGGCTCCCGGTAGAACAGGAGATCCATAATGAAGCTCTTCAACGCCTAAATTTTTTATTGCAAACCTGGTTACATCATCAGGATCAACAGACATTCCTCCTGTTGTAATTATAAGGTCAGCGCCTGCATCGATCAGCTCCCTGATCCTGTCTTCTATAAACGTTGCATTATCAGGTGCGAAAAGAATCCCTGTGATTTCACCATTGAATTTCCTGATTTTATCTGTAATAACTTTTTCAAAGGCATCCTGAATTTCTCCGTGATACACCTCATTGCCTGTGATGACTATTCCGGCCTTTGGTTTTCTGATGGGGATAATACTGAGAATCGACCCTGCGCTTTCAGCAATTCTGACAGCTTCATCAACAACCGGTTTCTTTACCACCAGAGGGATAGCCCTTGTTCCTGCCAGGACCTGTCCCTTTTTAACAACATAATTATTATGAAGTGTCGCACACATTACTTCTCCAAGCATATTGAATTCCGTCAGCGCATGATGTTTAACCTTTAATAGTCCGTCTGTTTCAGCTGTCAGGTTGATCTTGCCCTCACTCGGTTCGCCTTCAAATGCAACACCCGGACCGGCCAATGCATTTGCCATTGCAATTGCAGCATCGTTTTCATGTATTTCGTCATCTTTAATCTCCAGCAGGTATAAATGTTCCTTTCCTATTCTCTTGAGATGTTCAATGTCCTGCTTTTGTACAATGTGCCCTTTTTTAAATGCTCTGCCCTTGAACTTGCCCGGAATAATTTCAGTTATGTCATGCGGCATTATCATACCAACCGCTTCATCAACAGGAATCACCTTTGTCCCTGTCCCGGGCTGACTGTCACTTACTTTCTGATCACACATGATGCACTCCTTGCAAATTGTTGTTTTTAAAAACTTCCTTGTATTTACTGTCCAGCATTTCATTTACACCGCTTTCAAGTTCGCGGTATTTCACAAGAAGATTCCGGGCGTCTGCAGTCAGGTTTGCTCCGCCACCGTTTCTGCCCCCGATCTGGCGTATGACAAGGTTCTTACCCAGCCTCGTTTCCATGGACTGGATGTAGCTCAATGCTTTTCTGAACGATACATTGACAGACCTGGCAGCCTTGTTAATTGATCCCAGTCTGTCGATCTCTTCAAGCAAAGCTCTTCTGCCGCTACCGAATACTGTTTCGCCATTGATTTCAAGCCAGATCTTTGAACGGATATTCATTCCCATACATTCGTTATAACAAATTTGCACAACGATGTCAAGAAAAAAATTCAATATTCTGGAGATAATATGTTCATAAAAAATTAATGTATCTCTGGCCTTGCATAACTTATGGGTAAAACAAGTGTCGAGAATTGCAGATTCAAGGTGAGACTCCAGATGCTGCCATATCCGTATTTCTGTTATAATTCACGATAATTACTTTATAAATATATGAAAAACTGATGCATCTGATTCGGAATATATATGACCGATAGGGAAATTGCAGACATACTTCTGATTCGCTCTGTTGAAGAGGTGCACCCGCACTATTTTGCTCCCAATGTTCTCCTCGATGCATTGCGGAAGTCAGGAGGCGCGAAAAGTGACATTACCCTGATCCTGCAGCGCGCTCACTATCTGTCCGGCAGACTTCCCGACTCCCTTAAAGACATACCGTTCTCATTATACCTGGCACGTAAATGGATTGTGATTTCCTGTATCGCCGTCTTTCTCATGGGTGTCCTCTTTAACTATCTTGGATCGGGAGATAAAATTCACATCCTGTACAACCCTGTTGTTCTCCTCATATTATGGAATATTTTTGTATTCATCCTGTTTTTTGTCCGTTACTTATTTAAAAGAAAGAGTGAGCCGGACCATTCTTCGCTGAAGAAAGCCCAGGGAAAGAAAAAGCCGTCTGAACCGCGACACGACCGGGGAAATTATCCTGAGCCGGGATACGCGTCATTCACATCCCGCTGGCTGCTGCGCAAGGTATGGTTTTCCTTCCACAAACAGCTCGTAATAAAAAAACAGGACGTACAGCGGATGAGCTCCCCGTTAAAGGTGACGTACAGTTTTTTGGAACTCTGGTGGGACATAAATTACAGGGTATACATTGCCCGGTTTACCCGGTTCATTCATGTACTGGCCATAATACTGGTCCTGGGTGCCCTGACCGGAATCTATATGCGGGGCCTTTTTTTTGAATACAATGTTGTGTGGAAGAGTACATTTATCCATGATCCTGAGAAGATTGTCGTTATACTCAACATTTTTTTTGGTCTCCCTTCGCAGATGCTCAATGGTGCCTTCATTGACAATACAGGGGTCAGTCTCCTTTCAGCAATGTCCGGTTCGCCGGCGGCCTCATGGATCCATCTGTTTGCGCTGAGCGCTGTCCTGTTTGTGATCCCCGAGAGACTGCTGCTGGTGCTTCTCGAATCAGGAAGAATAAAATCGCAGACAGCACATAGAGTAATTGAGCTTGACGATCCTTATTATGCCCGGCACATACGTCTGGCACAGGAGATGCAGATACACCGTTTACAGAATGAAATTTCAGCAGTCGTTCATCGTGATATCACGAAACTTGCTGAATCCATTGCCGCTTATGTGCGGGACAACTTTTATGATACACATATTGTTCCATACTTTATCCGTTTCCGGAATGACGGCGGCCGTATCCGGGATCTGGAGACTGAAATAGAAAGTGAGAGCGAAACATTCAGGGATACCCTCAATACCTTTCTGGGGGGAGAGCAGGATACATTTATACATTCCCTGTCAGAAGGAGTGTCCGCGATAATAGGGGAAAAACTTTCTGCAATTGAAGTGGATGTCGGAAAGGACGTTCATGTCAATTCGGAAACATACATGGAAGCTCTTGATCAATCAGTCACCCATAATATGACAAGTGTGATAGGCCTGGCCGTTACAGCAGCCGTGGCTGCGACTGTGGGAACCATAAGCGGAGGTTTTGGCAAGGTGCTGGGCATCGCCATTGTTTCAACGGTCCTCCATACTTCTGGCCCGGTCGGGTTTCTTATTGGTGCTGTTGCCGGTCTTCTCCTGGGAGGAAGTGCTGCGGTGCTGGCAAAGGACAAAATCACTGATGTAGTGAAAACCCGGAAATTTCCGGCTTTCTCTACCCGGATGCTGCTCAGGGAATCAAGACTGAATCGCATGATTGAGGGGGGAAGAGCTGACATGTACAGATTGATCAGGGAAGAGATAGAAAGTAAGCTGCTCCCCCAGGGAGAGGAGATTACCAATCAGATTTTATCAAGGGTTGCCATTCCTTCAAAAGGCAGCTGAACACCCCTCAGAGGAGCATGGATGTTTTCAGCAGATTGAATGTAATATGTGTAGTGTCAGAGATACCCTGTCTGTATCTGTTGGTAATGAACAATGCGGATGTGTGCTTACGATCAGAAACTGCAAGTCAATAATCCTCCTGTATCTCAGACAAAATCATCAGCATCTACGTATGAATGATGTTCGATGACTCTGTCAGTGATTCGAAAAAATATCTGAACGTAAGGATTACCCGTAGAAAGTGAGCATAAAAAGGGCTTGGAATGAACCAGGCCCTTTTACATGTTAATTGCTCATTTATCTGAATATGATTGCGATTTCTATATGCTTAGACAATCACCAATGAATCATCAGAACCAAATGTATTAGGAACGTACTTATCTGCACACCAGTCATTTTCCCAGCGAGTGCTGTCAATGAAGTACCTGAACCTGTATTCTTTGTCACGGTGTAATTTTAGAGTTGCCTTGAAATCACCGTTCCTTAGTTTTTTCATCTGATGTTCTGTTAAATTCCAGTTATTAAAATCACCGACTACCGTGACAACCTGAGCATCAGGTGCAGCTTCTTTCGGTAATCTGAAAGTCACATTACATGATCCATTTAATTTCAGGTACTGCTTTTTAATACCTGATATTTCATTATCTTTAGCCGGTTTTGCGACCATGGATGGTTTTTTAGCATTCCCATTTTTTGGGCTTGATTTCTTAATGCCCGGTTTCTGTTTTGCAATGCCAGAACTCCCGTTCTTTCGTTTAGAACTCTCTTTTTGCAGCGATATTTTTTTGCTCGTCTTTCTCATTAACTTCTCCTTCATAATTTATTATTTTGCCGGTTAAAAAGAACCGGCTGAATATAATACGACCTAAATAACGCCGTACTTTAGTGTTCACTGTACATATTACATACTATGATTTCTTCTACCTCAACTTTAAAAAAGCAGCGTCATCTTATCACACTATGTAGAATTAAGTAAAGAAGTTGATTGCCAGTCTCTGCATGAACAATCTTGAAAGGAAACAGCGATTGCGTACTCGTGCCAGCCTTACACAGTAATACCTGTTGTAAATAAAACTGATGAATCAGAATATAGAGGAATGTATGAAATAGTCATGTTATTTTCTTTATTTGCAGGCGGATTCATGACCAACGAGTCTGCTCTTTATAAAAGACCCGGCTTCTTCAGCATCCAGAGGCTTTGAGAATAAATAGCCTTGCATATATTCACACCCCAATTTTTTTATTTCCAGAAATTGAGCCTGTGTCTCGACACCTTCAGCTATCACACTCATTTCCAGATTGGATGCGAGATTCCTGATTGACCGGACGATTTCCAGATTTGTTTTATCATTCATCATGTTATTTACAAAGGATCTATCAATCTTCAATGCATCTGACGGGAATTTCCCCAGATAACTCAATGATGAGTAGCCTGTACCAAAATCATCGATATATAATTGAATATGTAAGTCTCTCAGTTGCATCATCTTGATTGCGGACTCTTCAGGATGCTCCATGATTACGCTTTCAGTAATTTCAAGACATATGCTGGATGGTTCAATGTCAGTTTTCAAAATGGCGTCATTGATCTGTTCAATGAAATCCGGTTGCATAAATTGTTTGCTGGAAATATTGACACTGATTTTTAAGGGTGGATACACGGGAAACTGGTCATGCCATGATTTCATCTGACGAAATGCCTCGTACAGCACCCATTGACCAATAGGTAATATGAGGCCTGTTTCTTCAGCCACCGGAATAAAATCCATTGGGGGGACTAATCCACCATCCGGGTGCTTCCAGCGAACCAGGGCTTCGAATCCATATAATTTTTCCCCGGACGCATATACCACCGGCTGGTAATGAAGCAGAAATTCTTCGCGCTCAATCGCTCTTCGAAGATTCGTATCCAATTTCAGAAACTTTGCTACCTGTTGGTGCATGGTAACATCAAATACAACATGGCGTGCCCTGCCAAGAGACTTTGCCTTGTTCATGGCCGTATCAGCATCACGCATCATGTCGTCCGGTTGAGTGTAATCAGAATTACGAAAAGCAATTCCGATGCTGACAGAAGAGTATACTTCACGCCCGTCCAGATAAAAAGGATTCTGGAATTTTTCAAAAATACGATCAACAACAGGGACTACAGTCTTGACATTTACGATATCATCAAGAAGGATCGCAAATTCATCTCCTCCGAGTCGTGCAAAAGTGTCATTGGCGCGAATACAGCCTCTCAGGGTTTGTGTAATTTCAATCAGCAGTTGATCGCCCATCACATGCCCGAGACTGTCATTAATATTTTTAAAATGATCGATATCCAAAAATAAGATAGCAAATAAATAATCTGGATTTCTCATTGAACGGGCATGGGAAACTTTCAGGATCTCCTTAAATGTGGCACGGTTTGGCAGATTCGTCAATGCATCGTGATATGTCATGTGCTTAATTTGGTCTCCTGCATACGTGCATTCTATTAATTTTTGTTCAAGCAATATATTGTTTTCTTCAAGCTTTTTATGTAAATCTCTTTTTTCCTGCTGTTCATCAAACAGGTGAACTGCCTGCTTTACAATTATTTTTAGTTCCCTGTCATTCCATGGTTTAGTGATATAGCGATGCACGTTTCCCTCGTTTGTAGCTGAGAGAATGGAATCACTGTCAGACATCACTGACAACACAAGCCGAATAATATCCGGATCGCAGCAATGTTAATCCGTCCATGATCGGCATTCTGAGATCAGATACAACAACATGAACATCAGTACTTTTCAGTATATGAAGTGCATCCTCCCCGCTCCCGGAAAAAAGAATATCATATGGTTCGTCCATCATTAACCTTTTGATGGCGCTTAATACGTCCGGCTCATCGTCAACAAACAGTACTGATCGCTTCTTCACTTAGGCCTCCTCATTAATGATACATGTACACAGTTTTATTATCGGACAGGTTAAGTAAGTTCAAAATAGGATTTGCCCTTTTTTTATTATGGGGAATATCCCCATGCCTCTGGAGGTTTCAGGTTGTGAGCGTTATTGTGTTATTAATAACCCTCAATATGCAGACCTTTTGCCGGTTACTGAACAGGGCGGGATTTTTCGAAGAATGTGAATTGAAAAAAATGAATGGTTAACGTCATTTATTCAACAACGGAATCAAGCCCGGGAATTATATCTTTTAATAGATAATGGCCTAACTGAGTTATAACTTCAGTAAATTCTTGGTACTGAATGGGTTTAATTATATATTTGGAGCATCCCAGTGCGTAACAATTCTCTATTTCCCCCGGATCATCAGTCGTAGACACAACAATGATGGGTATACTCTGAAGTTCTGTGTCCTGCTTTAGCTGTCGAATAACCTCTTTACCATCAACAACCGGCATGCGAAGATCCAGAAGCAGTATATGTGACACCCCTTCTTCCCTATGGAAATCCTCACCCCGTCTGAAGAGATAGTTTAAGACCTTTTCTCCATCTTCAAAATGCAGTATATCATTTTCAACGCCTGCCCGCTTAAGGGTTTTATACATAAGCCCTGCATGACCATCGTCATCCTCGGCCAATATAATAACTGGATCTCTTTTCATTCTTTATTCCTCTGGGAGTGATATAAAAAACCTGCTTCCCTTTCCCGGCTCTGATTCCAGCCATATCTTCCCGTTGTGCTTCTCTATTATTCTATGTGCTATGGTCAGTCCCATACCTTCACCCTTTATTTTTCTGGGTGCCAGCTGGTGAAATATCTCAAATATTTTATCCTGATGCCTGGGTGCTATACCGATCCCATTGTCTTCCATGCAGTATACTGATTGATTATTATCCTGAAAACCTGAAATATGTATGACACCGGACCGTTCTGAAGCTGAGTATTTAATTGCATTGTCAAGCAAATTGGAGAATACCTGATTTATCTGTGCACTGTCCCCCGTACAATCCGGTAATGTGGAAATTTCTGTCTTTATTCTCAACTCGTTTAATCTGAATCGATGGTTATCAATAATAGTGGTCATCATCTCATTCATATCAATTTTTTCTTTCTTTCGTTCAGAGCTTCCTAACCGGGACAGACTTAATATCCCTCTTATAAGTGTTTCCATTTTTGCAACACTTGACTGAATATAATGAAGTGACTCAGGAATATCTTCTTTTATAATTAATGCTATTTTTTCTTTTATACTGGAGAGATCGGACGCATCTTCAATTGAAGACATACACTCCCTGAGAGAATAATACAGTTCCTGACTGTAACCATCAATATTAACGAGGGGAGACCGCAGATCGTGGGATGTTACATATAATACCTGTTCCAACTCCCTGTTCTTGATAATGAGCTCTTTAGTCAGGCGTTTTTGCTCTTTTTCTGACTTCTTGCGCTTGGTAATGTCAATGCCGAGTTCAAGGACCAGCTGTGTACCATCTGTATCGGTAAATGGATAATCATTTATTTCATAGATTCGCCCGTCCGGCGCCCCATCCCATTCCCATTGTTGAGGCTTTTTGGTATCAAACACGTTAAAGGTATGACATATCTTACATGGTTCATTACGTCCCCAGAGCGACTCGTAGCAAAGTTTCCCTGCCGTTTCACCAAAATGTTCTTTATAGTATCGATTTGAATATTTTATGGTGTAGTCTGGCGCCTGCAGGTAGACAAATGCGGGAAGTGCATCAAAAAGTGCGAAGAGTCTCTGCCTCTCTGTTGCAATTATATTTTCAGCCTTCTTGCGCTCGGTAATGTCCAGGAACATGGCGACCATTTTACCTGGCTCCGTCTGGAAGGCGTGGACCTGATAGGCGCCCGAGATCTTCTCGTCCTCGTAAGCTATCTGCTCGGTCATCCAGGATTCCCCCTGTCCGGCAACCCGGCGGTAGTGGTCGGGCACCTCTGTTGAGATAAGCGGGGGAAACGCATCTTCGATGGTCTTTCCGATAAACTGGCTATTGTCTACGCCGAGTATCTGATCTGCAGCATGATTGTTACCTGTGAAAACCAGTCTGTTGCCGGATTCCAGCTGATACATGTGCATGCCCATGGGAGAAGACTCCACAACACTCCGGAACTTGGTTTCACTCTTAATCAACGCATCTTCCGCCTTTTTGCGTTCTGTAATGTCTCTTCCAATGGAAACCAGGTATTTTATTTTATTGTCATTGTCCCTTATCACAGAGACCATGTATTCAAATGGAACTCTCCGACCATCCTTGCATATGAGTGATATCTCCGCTTTTCCCAGTCCCTGTGACATCACATCATTCATTGCTCCTTTTGCTTTTTCAAGGTCTTCCTGACTGTAATATGAATCCGGTGCCTTCATAGCTGAAATTTCTTCATCCGAATAACCGGAAATTTCCCGAAACTGTTTATTCCAGCGAAAGGCCTTTCCTGTAACCGGTTCAAAGAGAAAGAAGGTATCCTTTTGTGCGTCTATTGCAGTCTCGGTGAATTTTTTCTCCTCCAGAAGCTCAAGTTCAGCCTGTTTTCGTTCGGTAATGTCATCTCCGGAACTGAGTGTGCCGATTATGTCCCCTGTATCATTTCTAAATAGAGCGTTATGCCATGCTATGAGCCGTTGTGTTCCATTACGTGTTACCACATGATTTTCAAAATATTCTTGACTTTCTATTTTTCCACTTATTATTTGTTTGAAATAAGGATAAACATGGTTGATTCCTTCAGGCTGAGGCAGACACGTTTTAAACCAGTTTTCCCCGATAAGTTCATCCTCACTATAGCCCAATAATTCGCAACCTTTTCTATTAATCATTGTGACAGAGCCTTCGCTATCCAATGAAACAATTATTGTTTGGACAGTTTTAAGATATTGCTGTGCTTTCATTCGCTCCATCATTAATACCTGTTCAGTCCGCTTGCGCTCCGTGATATTGCGAACGAATGCAGCCACAAGAGGCCTGTTACCGGACATTATGCTGACACTTACATCAAGATCAATGAAGTTCCCGTCTTTACACCTGTGCCTTGTTTCAAAACGGTCTCTTCCCTGCTCAATCATTTTTGATATACGCTGATTAATTTCTTCGGATGATAATGTGACTTCTATATCCCGAATGTTCTTTTTCAGTAATTCTTCCTCCGAGTATCCTGACATTTCGCAATATGAAGCATTTACTTTCCTGAGAGTACCTTCGGTATCTGCAAGGATAAACCCGTCCAGCGTTGTCCGCAGTATTTGTTCGTTTCTCTGCAATTGCTGCTCAATTTCGGCAGTATAGAAAGATTTTCTTGACAGGTAGGAGGCCAACAGATAGGTCAGGAATAACGATCCTGACAGGACAATCCACGCCTGCCACGATTGCTGGGACTTAAGATAGAAAGATGATGGGCTAAACAGCACTTGCCACCGACGACCTGCAACATCAAAGTTTTTACTCCAGTGAAGGCCTTTCTGAATTTCTTCTTTCTTCAGATGTTGTTTTGTCATTCCGGAAATGTGTGATGATCTGAAGTAAAGAAAACGATTTTTTTCTTCAGCAGATAAATCATAGAGATATACATTAATCCCTTCATCTGAGAAATCTTTCAATGCGATTTCTACAAAGTCCCCAATGCGGAGAACCTCTACAATAAATCCCTTTCGGTGTTTTCGACGATCTTCCGTGGTTTTCAGAGAAACATTTTTTTTATAAATGGGGAGGAGCAGAAGGATCCCATACTGTTCTCCTTCTTCCTGGACAAGCGTTACGCGATCAGTGGCAGACAGGTTCCCGGTATCAAAACTCTGGTTAATGGCTTTCAGGCGCAAAGGATTTGAAGCGATGTTGAATCCGAAGGCAGGCTTATTATCTTCCAAAGGTTCAATATAATAAACAATCACATATTCGTCACGCTGAGCCGCTCTTACAAGCTCATTATTTTCTGTACGTTCTGTAAACATAAAGTTCTCAAATCCTTCCTCTTGTGCACGGGCTTCATACTCTGCCCGTTCACTGTTCAGGATGAGAGGGTTCCATGAGAATGCCTGGATACCGGGGTGCCGTGAAATGGCACTCATTGCAAACTCAGAAAAATCTTTTCGGGTTACCTGCTCTGAATTATTAATGAAATCTCCAAAGAATTTGAGGCTCTCCACATAATCATGGATAGACTGTTTAACTGCATTTGCATAGCCCATTGAACGTGATTCAAATTCAATACGCTGATTCTTTTTCACCCAATCATGCACGATAAAAAATAGAACAACAGAAATTAATATGCCTGCAGCACATGTAATCACAAATGGCAGATGTCGTCGTAGAGGATTCATTATATGGTTCATTTCTTTTCTCGTATATTTTACTTTATGTGAGGAATTTATCAACTGTCACGAGAACTGAATTACCGTCCTGCTTCTATTATAATAGTGCATGCGTGATTGCCATTCACATATCATTTTACCTGCCGGAGTTGCGCTGTTTATTTTATGTTTGTTTGTATCCGGCTGCTCATATAATAACGATAATTTTTCACAGTATCCCGGATTTGCCGAATACTTTGATGCCAACCCTCCCTCCAGTGAACTTCCCGACCAGAAAGATAAAAAATTGCTCTATCGGTATCGTCCGAGATTTATGCTTCCTGAGGGCAATCAGAGGCCCGTTGATTTTTACAGGGATTATATTTCGAGCGGTGTTCTAAAAAATGGTGATGGAAATATTCTGAGCCGCAATGTTACCCGGGAACTCCTGAATACATACAGGGACGACCCGGAAATAGTATTTGAGTATGTGGAGAAGGCAGCGGTTGGCAGTGCCGTGGTATATGGAGGAATTAACCGTATTACAACTTCATTTCAGGTTGATAAAGAGCACATTACCCAGTCTCTCACCTTCCTGAGTTATCACATAGTGTTCAGGAGTTCAGGTCCCCCAACGGGCATACCACGCTGGCAGGAAACTGTCCTCGATCTGGTGGGAGATCTCAATGACTGGCATCAGCTTGATCATTATACCGCTGTTTTTCTTGTCCTGGCAGGAGACGGGTTTGATGAAGGGAGTCCGATCGCGATCATGCTTCAGCAACATAATAATGTGAGGACCTATCTTATCGGGGAGAGGATATTGCTGCCGCAGGATAAACGGGTTGTCATTGATATTGCCGTAAGGTCAAATGAATTGTACCCGCATAATGAGGGCCGGACCGAACACAGGGCCGTGAACATGCCTGATGCAGAATCAATGAACTTTCTGCTCAGCGGGGAGAACAAACCTTTGCTGGCTGGATTTGATGTCACAGACAGTTCCATAGAGGTTGAATATGAACTTGCCTTTCTGCCGCCGGATGATGCGTTCTATACATTTAAAGGATTCCTTGGAGAGAAGAGGTTTTTGCCGGGCCGCACCGGTCCTCAGGGGGCTTACTATAATACACTGCCCGAACTGAAGCCTCTCGATATCCAGATGTTTTCAGGTTACTGGAGAGAGGACCATTCAGGAGACATTGAGCGGCTCAAGGCAACAATTATTGACAACAGCGACTACACTGGATTCGCACTTCTTCAAAAAGGAGAGTTTTTTAAAACCTGGAAGCAGCTGGAAAACAGGATTGAGTAATTATTTCATGGCATGATCATTTTGCCAATCCGCTTTATTCACGTAGTCATGGAGGAGGTAAGCCTAAAAAAGTTTTGGGAGCGGCTTTCGCAGAATAACTTTAAAATACACTTTGAACATTGATAAAGCTTTAAGGTTGATCATATTTTATTGCTTTGCGCCGTATTCAAAACTTTTTTAGGCTTACCTCCTCCATGTCTTAAATATCAATGCATAATATCGGTCAGTCCTTGCGTTTCTCCCATTTAGTGCTGAGCTTTTCAACTTTATCATTATATTTATTCCTGATTTTTTCCGGAATAAGCCCGCTTGTAATCTTTGGAAGAGACGCAAGGTACGGTAACGTGGCCGAATCCTTTATAAGACTCATATCAGCGGGTAAAAAGGCCAGCACCGTTAAAATAAGAATCATGACAATAATGAGTCCCTTCAACATGCCGAGTAATGAGCCGCCCGTCCTGTTTATCCATGTTAAGTCAAGATCTTTAAAGAGATTTCTCGCAAGCCATCCAATAAATGAAATGCCTGATTTTCCAAAAATAAAAATAAGAATAAAACTCATTATCTGAGCCAGGGAAGAATCTTTGCTGCTGAATAAACCTGCAACCGGTTCATATAAATTTGTAGCTGCGATGTATCCTATAACCACTCCGCCAAGTCCAAAGATCTGCTTTTGCATACCCTTCCAGAATCCGAGAACGGTCGTGATAATAATTATGGCGATGACTGTGATGTCCAGAAAATTCATAATATGTCCTTAATTTTATAGAAGGATACATTTTTTTAGTAAAAATAGAAACACCTGAAAGTATGGTTAATTGAAAATTACGGTTTTAGCAGGCACTTCTTTAACCCGCTTTGTTTACACGTATTTGAGCCAGGGAGGTAAGCTTTAAAAAAGTTTTGAATACGGCGCGATGCAATATAATATGATCATTCTCTGGTGTTGCTCAACATATTGGGCAAATAAGAAAAAAAATCCTCCCATGGAAAAAATGTTCCATGCAGTGTGCAAAATCATAAAATATCAATTGTACAACTTCCTGATAAATAATGGATTTGTCGCTTGCGCACATATCGTTAGCGATGGTTTTACCCTGGCACAATGATTGCAAATAATCTGAAATCAATGAAATTTTGTGAAATTATGCATATGAATCTTATGACAGAAAGGAATATATGAACATTGTACTGGGTCTGGCTCTTGCAGTCGGGATACTATCATTTACGTTAACCGTCTTCAGAGACATAGGCACATCCATGATTTTAAACGGTGATGCCTTTATGATTGTAATCGGTGGTACCATTATCGCCATGTTTGTAGGATTCCCTGTTCAGCGGCTCCGTCAGGCACTCAATGATATTATTGCAACTTTTACAGAGCAGAGGGGCAGGGAAGAGATCATCAGAGACATCATTGAGATTGCCAGGATGTACAGGACGACAGATGTCAGGAGTATCGAAAACAGGATGAGTACGGTGAATGACCATTTTTTGAAAGTGGGAGGTAACCTGTTGCTAAACAATCACAGTGTTGAGGAGATCAGGAGCACCATGGAACGGGAGATGATGCTAAAGGTACTTAACAGCAACTTCAGTCAGAATGTAATTAAAACCATTGCCCGTCTGACCCCGTCATTTGGTCTTGCAGGCACGGTGATAAGTCTTATTAAAATGTTCAGGCATCTTGACTCGATTGAATCAATTGCGCCCATGATGGCTGTTGCCCTGATGTCTACCTTTTATGGCGTTGTCATAGCAAACCTTTTTATGATGCCTCTTAATGCAAAGATCAGGGAGAGGGCTATCCTTTCAGAGGCAACAATGCACCTGACCATAGAAGGGATACTGATGATAAAAAATATGGAACATCCCCTGAAAATTGAAGAGAAACTGGGCGGCTGCCAGGCCATGGATGAATCACCCCAGGGCCTGCAGCAGATGGTCCCGGCCAATTCAATGAGTAATGTAATTTAGGAATTGATAATATGAGAGAGGATAAACAGAGGCCTGCAGATTCCGCAAATGATTTTTATTTAAGACAGTCCTACCATAGAGTGATACATAAATCTGAAGCCTCGGTAAACGGTGACAATGACTGGCTTATCACTCTGAGTGATGTATTTACTCTTCTGCTTGTGTTCATGATAGCGTTAATGGTCATGACCAAAAAAACAGCCGGATCTGACGGGTCAGTTAAGCATATCGAAATAAAGGCGGCGGTTGACTCAGATTATGAACAATCAATAATTGCAACAGGGATAAGGGATGAGATAGCAGGCAGAGTAAACAACCTTGACCTTGCAGAGGAAGTATCTGTCCTGGCAAAAGGCAGGGAGGTTGTGGTGATAATGAAAGAGAAAATCACTTTCATGCCTGGTCAGGCTGAAGTGCTTGAAAGTTCACGATCGATACTGGATAAAATCGCCGGGATTATTAACAGCTATCCGGGGTTTATTGTTGAAATAAGCGGACACACTGACAATGTCCCGATACAGACTCATTTATATCCTTCAAACTGGGAACTTTCTGTTGCCCGTGCAGCAAGTGTACTTAAATATTTTATTAATACTCACTCGATAGGTCCCTCCCGCCTTTCGATCAAGGGCAATGCAGAGCAGAAACCGCTGACTTCGAATGACAGTCCTGAAAACAGGGCCAAAAACAGGAGGGTCGAAATAAGGTTTATACAGTCTGAAGCTTAATAGCGGTAATAGAGAAGATAATAAATAAAATTCATAGTTCGATATATTGCGACATATACTGCTGGAAGGTTATTCAACGATGCTCAATCATGTTTCAGACAATTCTCTACGACTTTGAAGAACTGTTGAGCTGCTTTTGAACCAT
>CALZMZ010000092.1 GCA_945788685.1 Thermodesulfovibrionia bacterium
GGTATCATGAGCCACTTTTCTGATGCTGATCTTCAGGACAAGAATTTTGCCAACCATCAGCAGGACATATTCATGACTCTCATCTCCGCACTGAAGCATCACGGCATAACTTTCAAGTCCATTCATATGGCTAACAGTGCTGCTGTGCTGACAATGCCGGATGCCCATTTTAATATGGTAAGACCCGGGATTATGCTTTATGGTTATGGATGCTGTGAAAAAGAGGATCTCAAACCTGTCATGACTCTAAAAAGCAGAATCATACTGCTGAAGAATGTATCGAAGGGGACATCAATCAGTTATGAAAGGACATTTATTACAAAACGCAGGAGCACCATAGCAACAGTCCCGGTCGGTTATGCAGACGGTTACAGCAGGAAACTCTCCAATAACGGAGAAGTCCTTATTAAGGGGAAAAGGGCACCGGTTGCAGGCAGGGTATGCATGGATACAATAATGGCAGATGTAACGGACATTCCTGATGTCAATTACAGGTCAGAGGTTGTGCTTATCGGCAGGCAGGGCAATGAGCAGATTACTGCTGACGATATCGCAGAAAAAACAGGAACTATTCCCTATGAAGTTCTTACATCTGTAGGCGGACGAGTGAAGCGGGTTTATAAATAATACTTTTAAAAAAGGATCCAAGGGGTCAAGGGATCGAGATCTCAAGTGAACAGATAAAAGATTTATTAATACCCCTCTGTGTCTCCCCTTATAAAGGAAAGAATGAAGACTCCCCGCCGCAAGCGGACGGGGTATCAACATTGGTCATTCCCGAAGTCTGTTAATCGGGAATCCAGAAACCACATAGCACTTTACTTTTCTGGATACCCGCTTTCGCGGGTATGACGAACGTGGCAAGCCACGGGGTATTAAACCCAAAGATAAAATAAAAATCCCCTCCTTACTAAGGAGGGGCTAGGGGAGGTTGACTTTGTTTCTTTCACTTGAACCCTTGACCCCTGGAATCCTCGGCCCCTTCTTCATTGTCTTACCCGATCTTCTTGGTCATCGTTATCCTTGTGCCGTTCATTACCTTTTCAACCTTGATATCATCTACATAATATCGCATCATATTAAATGCCTGATCATAGTCAGGAGACGAGTAATCATGTCCTGTCTGCGGCGTCTCAACTTCAATAGCAAAAATATTATCTGTTATCCTGAAACGTACATGATAATTATCATCAGAGGTATTATCTTTAACAATAATGTTGGTGAATAACTCAACAATTGCTATCTGAAGCTGTCCGATAATATCCATCGCAATCTTATGATGCCTCGCAACCTGTTCAAGCGACTTTACCGCTATGAGCTCGGACTGCGGATCAGAAGGAATTGTAACATCAAACGATGGAGCCCTTTTTGGCTGCTCAATTTCATGTTTATGCCCGATGATTTCGTCTCTTATACTGTCATTCGGCTCTCTCCTGACTTCTTTTAAATACAGGCCCCTGATTACGTCTGAAAGAACACGGTCATCAACGATCTCAAGAGTACTGAAGCCGGTTTCTACTGCACCGGATGCATTGAGAAGCCTTATAATCCTGTCCAGGTCGTCCTGTTTCTTCGAAAGGTCATCAGTGAGGTTTGACATGGCAATATCATTATCATTTGTTAAAAGAAACCATAAGAAATTCAGGGTCGGTCTTCTCAGTTCAAACTGAGGGATATAAAATTCAAGAAGTGATGTCCAGTATGTCTTAAACCTCCCCCTGGTTATCTCTCTGAAGTATATCTCTGCTGCATCATCTCTGCTTAAGGATTTACCTGCCTGTCGCGCTGCCTGTATAAAATTTCTTATATAGAGTGGATTCCCATTAAAAATATCGAAAAATTCCGACAGATCACCTGTAAAACTGAGAGAATATTTCTCACATAATGCATTAAAGAATTTCCCTGAATCATCCCTGTTCAATCCCGGCAGATGTACAACATCCAGATGATCTCCGATTGTGGACTCTTCAAAAAACATCCTGTGAAGATCTGCCTGGTTACCTGAGATGATATGTGGCACATGTCCGGAATGCATCATGCTTTCTATAAGCATCCAGAAATCCCTGCCATTCTGATTTGCATTAAGTTCAGAAAACTTCCTTAACTTATGAAAATCATCCAGCATCACAACAACAGGGTTGCCGGTAACTGCATAAGATTTATATGGCACTGACATTACATATGAAAACAGTTTGATTGATTCTCCGCTATCCAGGACCTTTTGATACCCATCGATCAACTCTGTTATCCAGGGAGCTTCTGATTTTCCTGAAATTTCCCTTAAATCCTCAAGTGAATATAATGTTCCGGCCTCAAGAGACGGTTCATTCCTGAGAAAAGCAAGGTTCTGAAATATGAAAGATGTGAGATAATTTTTTGAGAATTTTTCTATTGATGCAAATGCCGTCTTGACTGTATAAAGGAAGGGTACCGGGCCGCTGCGGTCATTAAACAGTTCATGTGACAGCTGCCTGATGACAGAGGTTTTTCCAATTCCTCTTCTTCCGGACAGAAACAGGCTGCTTGCATCTCCTGACTTTGCTTCAGATATTATGCCTTTAATAACTTCAAATTCATTCTTTCTTCCAATGAACGTTTTATCAGAAATATCTTTCAAATACATATTAAAACGGGGAACAGCATACGGGTAACATCAGAGGTAGACTACCCTGTTTCCCCCTCCCTTCTTGGCAAGATAAAGTGCCTGATCTGTTTTTTCAATCAGTTCCATGATGGATGTTGCATCATCAGGATACGTGGCGAGCCCCATACTGACACTCATCGGAAGTTCGAGACTCTTCTCTTTTAATGTCTCATCTATTTTATCCTTAAGACGGTTAGTGATCTGGATTGCATCTACTTTTGGTGTCTGCGGGAAGATCGCTACAAATTCATCCCCGCCGAATCTGGCAGCGATATCTATCGCCCTGAGTGATCTGGCAATCCTCTGAGCAAGAGCTTTTATGAGGTTATCGCCTGCAATATGTCCAAATGTGTCGTTATATTCCTTGAATTTGTCCATATCAAGCATCATGAAGCTGAAGGGATGTTTATATCTGTTATACCGTGTGATCTCTTCTGACAATCTTTTATTAAGATACCGTCGGTTATATATACCTGTCAGCGGATCAGTTATTGAGAGTTTTTTCAGATGCTCGGCTTTCTTATACAGCAGACTTCTTTCAATTGCAATGGAAACGCTGCTTATATATGACTGGATACGTTGCAGGTCCGTATCATCGAACGGTTCCCCCTCAATCTTATCAGAGATATTAAGAACTCCGGCTACACGGTCCTGCAGTTTAATCAGGGCACTAAGAAAAGACTTTGTCCGGTAATGAGACCTGTTCTCCTGCCTTACCCTGGGATCATTTTCAATATCTGCTACAACGAGTGAGCCGCCGCTGTCAACCACTTTACCTGCTATGCCTTCTCCTATCCTGATACGCTTCTTGTCCTGTATCAGGTCGCCGGTCCCTTTATGGGCCTCAACTACCAGCTCAGATGTCTCATCATCAAGCAGCATCAGCGAGCCTTTCTCGGCATTTAGAATTTCAAGGGATTTATCCAGCAGCGCTGCTGAGAGCATTTCTATGTCAACCGCAGATACAATTTTATCGTCAACATCAATGATATGCTCCAGTTTCTGTTCCGGCTTCTTTTTACTTTCATCAGCACTGATACGAAGGCCCTGGTTTTCAAGGTTTAATTGTATGTAATCACTGAATGCATTCATGATTTTCATGTCTTCACGGGAAAGCTTTTTGTTGATGACTCCGATCAATCCCTGGACTGAGTTGTTCACAAATATCGGGAATAAACATAACGAATCTGCTTCATGTAACGTACTGCCGGAAGTTATATTGCCGGGACTATCAGAGAAATAAGCGGACCCCTTATCTGATATCTCTTTTATTTCAGGACTATCAGCGCTGATGTGAAAATCCATTGCAGCATCCTGAAACCTTCCCGTACTGCAAACTGTCCTGAATATCCCCGCGTCCCTGTCCAGAGACAGGAACATTGATGATGCCTGACCAAGAACAAATTCCATAGTATCCAGAATATATCTGTACATAAGGTCAGGATTGCGCGACAGGGTCCTGAATGTCTGGCCGTCAAACAATGATGTCATCCTGATCAGTTTCTCTTCCAGTCTGTATTTTTTTTCATGGCTCTTAAGCAAACGGATAACCGTCAGATATACATAATGAAGAATTGCCCTGGCATGGTCTTTACCCTTAAATTCAAAAGGCAGAGAGACCTGTATTTCAGGAAGTCTTTTTTCTCTGGCAATGCGCAGAAAATCAAGCATATCCTCATACTCTGCAAAGCTGTTGCGGCCGATGATATAGACCTTGTCTCCATGCCTTTCCAGGGGAATAACAAAGCAAGTTATCTGAGCAGAACATTTTGTAACAACAGGTTCATTCTGTCCCAGTACCTTGAGACATGATCCGGGACAGTCAAGACTGCCGGAACAATTATGCTTGATAAAATGACAGACAGGTTTCTCTTTTGTATTAACCAGAAGCTCGCCATCAGAACCATACAGACTCAGCTCAAAATGAATTACCTCGGAAAGACTGGTTAAATATTCGACCCATTCAGAAGAGGTAATCAGCTCTTTAAGAGGCAATTCGTCTTTATCACGATCAGGATCTGAAGGATTATATTTGTCACTATTGTCTATGATGGACATTCTTTACTTTCTGTCTAAATTTATTAAAGAAATATGAGCAGTTAGATCAGGACACACGGCTACTCCTGATATGCATGCAATAATACGGCCAGTTCATAACTCCTTGAATTAATTAGTAATAATTTATTATTTCTCATAGCGGTATGTAAAATATCTTAACGTCGAGCTGTTAATAAAATACTAAATTTGAATATTCTCTTATTTTCAAAGTAGTTATCGCATGTTAAACTATTTTACAATGCCCAGGGATTACTCATACTATAACTGTAATGAGCATAGCATTTAGCAAAAAATGAAATCAATGGATAATAATAAGAGAATTATTTGCCCGTAAGCCTTCGGGGATCAAGCACTTTTTTGGCTTCACTTTCCTTAAGAAGTCCTTTTTCTACAGAAACCTGTTTTACTGTTTTACCGGAACGATAGGATTCCTTGGAAATTTCAGCTGCTGATGCATATCCAATAACCGGATTCAATGCTGTTGCCATTGCAAGTGTTGCATCAGCATACGCATTGCATCTGGAACGGTCCGCCTGTATATCCTTAAGACATTTATCTGTAAAAGCCATGATTCCATTTGAAAGGATCTCTATCGAAAATAAGAGATTATGCGCAATAACAGGCATCATTACATTCAGTTCCAGCTGTGAAGCCTGAGTACAATAGGCAATCGTTGTATCATTGCCCATCACCTGATAACATATCATATTGAGCATTTCCGCCATCACAGGATTTACCTTTCCAGGCATGATGGATGAGCCGGGCTGCACTGCAGGAAGCTGGATCTCTGCAAATCCTGTTCTCGGGCCGGAACTCAATAACCGGATATCATTTGCTATTTTAGTCAACGTAACGGCAACGCCTCGTATGGATGCGCTCAACTCAAGAGCAGGATTAACATTCTGTATACCCTCAAAAAGACTTTCACAGCTTTTGAATTTAACCCCCGTAATCTTACGTATTTCCTTTACAACCGTACTTCTGAACCCCGGAGCAGCATTAATCCCTGTTCCCAGTGCATTACCTCCTATAGGCAGCAACAGAAGGGATTCAGAAGCCCTTATGACACGCTGGATGTCCCTTCTGACTGCTTCAGCATAGCCGCTGAATTCCTGTCCAAGCCTTATGGGCACAGCATCCTGCATATGTGTTCTGCCTGACTTGACAATATCATCAAATTCTTCTGCCTTTTGAAGAAGTATGTTTTGTATATGCGTAAGCGCAGGAACAAAATCATCCCTTACCGCCTCATAGGAAGAAATGTATATGGAAGTCGGGATTGTATCATTTGTGGACTGGGCCATGTTTACGTGATCATTTGGGTGAACAACGCGGTAATCACCTTTTTTGCCGCCCAGGATTTCTGTGGCCCGGTTAGCAATAATTTCATTTGAGTTCATATTCTGGGAAGTACCTGCACCGGCCTGATACACATCAACAACAAACTGGTCGTCATACATACCTTTGATAATTTCAGAAGCTGCCCGTTCAATCGCCCTTACCAGTTTTTTACTTATCTGTCCCAAAGACCCGTTCGCCCTCACAGCAGCAAGTTTCACTATTCCCTGCGCCCTTATAAACCGTCTTGGCAGTCTGAGTCCGCTTATTGGGAAATTGCCAACCGCCCTCTGCGTCTGCGCTCCATAATATGCATTATCAGGAAGCTTTACTTTTCCAAGAGTGTCTTTTTCTATTCTCACCTGCCAGCTCCTCTCACACTATAAACACCATAAAATCTGAAATAGTTTACCACAACCATATCAGAAATTATAAATGAATTAAGATAAATTGTAACCCTTCAGTTACGGGTTATAAGAATTGTTAAACGTGTCATTCCCGAGGTCCTTTTATCGGGAATCCAGTCAACCGGTTGCGGGAAACCCGATTAACAGATTTTCGGGTATGAGGATCTGGATTTTTTTTACGCATAACCGGACGATTGCGATAAATTCAATCATATATGTACAACTCTGACCATGTTTTGAAAACTAAAATCAATGACGGGTTGGAACTGACGAATCATTTCATTTATAATGTAATCCATGATTCCTGTAACAGAGATAATTCTCAGGTTGTTTCTTGGCGCTTTCATAGGCGGAATAATAGGTTTTGAAAGAGAGGTCCACGGAAGGGCCGCTGGTTTCAGAACACAACTGATTGTATGTGTGGCAGCAGTGTTAATAATGATCGTGTCTGAAAATTACTATCACTATCTGCATAACCTTGATGACTCTCTCAGGATCGATCCTGCAAGAATCTCTGCAGGCGCCCTGATAGGCATAGGTTTCCTTGGTGCAGGCGTAATCATTAAAAGCGGTTTCGCTGTGAGAGGGTTAACAACTGCAGCAGTAATATGGATAGTGTCTGCAATAGGCCTTGCCATCGGAGGAGGTCTTTATGTTGAGGCAATTCTTACTGCCGTTATAACCATCATGGCACTCATGGTCCTGAGGGTCCTGGAGAAGAGGATAAATATACTCCTGTTTAAAAACATCGTTGTTTCCTCATCAACCAACAATGTTGAAGATCAGGTATTGTCCCTGTTAGCAGAAAAAGGGTTCCATATCCATTCTGTTGATTATGATAAAAAGCGGGACTCCGGCGAACTCACGTATCACTTTACCGTATCAGTGAGAAACAAAAACGCCATACGTGACATATTTAAAAGCCTCAGTTCAATGGATTCAATTTCCACAGTCAGAGTCTATGGCTAGTTTTTCTGATCCATATTTTTTTCATTGAATTTCTATTAACCCGCATTATGCACAACAATGTTTGCCCGTCATTCCCGAGGTCTGTTTATCGGGAATGACGGAAAAAATAGTTTTCTTCATTATTCATTTATATAATTCAAGTGTTTTAGAAGTAGAATGGAATAAAATTATATGCGGCAGATTCAGGAGGCGAGCAGTTTATTAAAAGGATAACGTCTCAGAAATCCTGTAAATTGCTCAATCGTATGTGAAGGTTCTTTGGACTTCTTGAACACCAGTGAAAAATCTCTTACAAATTTATCTTCCTTGAATGTAGCGGTCTTGAGACTACCGTATCTGAGTTCTTTTCTTGCAGCCCATCGGGAAAGAATGGAAGTGCCCAATCCCTCTTCAACAGCTGTTTTAATAGACTCGGTGCTGCCCATAATCAGGGAGATCTTTAGATTCTGCTGTGAGATTCCATGCTTTGACAGATATTTTTCAATGGCCTGCCGTGTGCCTGATCCTTCTTCCCTGAAAATCAGAGGCTCTTTGGAAAGCTCCATAATTGATACACTGGCCTTCTTTGAAAGCCCATGATAAGGCGACATGATAAAGACCATTTCATCAGCGATCAGTTTTTCAACTATAAGTTTTTGTTTATTTACATCTCCTTCTACCAGCCCTACATCAACACTGCCTGAATTAATAAAATCGATTACATTTTTACTGTTTCCCACATGCAGATGAACGCCTACTTTCGGGAATTTTCTCTTGAAATCGGCAATCACTGATGGAAGCACATAATTGCCTATGGTAGAGCTCGCCCCCACTGAAATGATTCCTTTCACAAGTCCTGTTACCCCGCCTATTTCCTTTTCAGCTGCAGAGTAAAGAGTGCTGATTTCCTTGGCATATTTATAAAGCATTTCCCCGGCCTGGGTAAGGGTAATGACACAACCGGAACGGTTAAAAAGCTTGGTACCATACATTTCCTCGAGTGCCTGGATTTGCAGACTGACTGCAGGTTGGGTGAGACGGATTATTTCTGATGCCCGGGAGAAGCTTTTTGTTTCTGCGACGATACAGAAGACTTTTAACTTATGATCATCCATTGATAACAATTGTAATTAAATTAAATTG
>CALZMZ010000093.1 GCA_945788685.1 Thermodesulfovibrionia bacterium
AAACTGCCAATCCCGGCGTAATACATATCCTGGCCTGTTTCAGCCAGGATATCTGTTTCCATTATGCATCCGGTTATAAGATCGGGATCTTCACATATATGTAACTGATACGATACGGTATCACCATCAGGATCAGATGATTTTTCCCACTTGAATTCAACTTTTCTTCCATGGCCCTTTCCCTTGTTCTTTGGAGATTTAGGCTTAGGTCTGGCAGGCGGATTGTTAGTAGCAGATGATAGGCCGGTTCCATTAAGGGCTATTGCTGCCATACTTTCGTTAGTATCGTTAGATGGAATATTAATGACATCAGAAAAATTACCCACGGAGTCTGGAGCGAACCTGACAGTATAAGAACAGCTGTCTGAAGGCGCTACATGCTGTAGTGAACAGTTGTCAGAGAGGGTGCTAAAAGGGGTTGATGATTGCTCAGCCTGAGTTATATTGCCTATCACAAGTTCTGCATTACCATCATTTTTCACAGTTATCGTTTGATCTGATGAATTAAATTCTGTTATATCTCCAAATGGCACGTGAAGGTCATCAACAAGAATCAGTTATGGTGATTTCTGCTTCAGGAGAAGGAGGTGAATCTGTCATTATGCTGAGCTTATTGGAGTATCCACTTTCGTTTCCTGATGTATTATACGCAGTAACAGCAAGGTAATAAGTGACATCGTAATCCAGGTCATCAAGGACATACGTTGTCACGTCACCCACATCCATGTTCTGTGTGTAATCATCTGGTGCAAGGCCAATATGTAATACATATCCCCCTAAATCTATAAGAGGTGATCCATCTGTGTTTGTAGCAGGGGGCTCCCATGTTAAGGTGGCTGTCGCAGCACCGAGAGCAATTGTGTTGAAATATAATACCAAAAAGGATATCACTCCCGCGTATAACCATTTTTTTCTTAATTCACTTACTTTGAATATCATATATTTTCTCCTGCAAACTGAAAAGAGCATATTTCTTTGGAGACCGGCTGTCCTTTAGGACAGCCTTATAATGACTCGAGGCTTTGTATGCCCTGGTGTTAACTTTTATCGAAAACACTAATTTATGTGTTGTTTATTAAATTGTAATAAAAATTGATGAGGGCATATGTGATACAAAGCACAAGATTGAATATTTCTGGCAGAAGATCTGAGTATAGCTATGTGCAAAGATATAAGAAAGACATAAAGCTCAATGGAGTATGATTAAAATAAATGATTTAAGCTAATTATCAATGAAATTAACCAGCACCATAATCTTTGATAAGAGGGGCTTAGTAAGAATGTGAGACCTGCGTCAAAATCGCTATGTTTTTCTTGTAAGAAAGCCGTGCCATTCCCTAAATATGGACAGATGGGTACTATTGCTGCGGGATGAGCGGTCAGGCCAGTATTGCAAGAGAAATCAAAAAAACCAGGAAAATATTTCTCAATCCGGAAATAAAATTAACACATTCAAGTGCAAAAATACCAATTGCAGATGGATCGGTTAAAGTAAATAACACAGCCCTTCATCTGGATTTTGGATTTGGATATATTTTCTGACTGAAAATAATCAGTTGTTAGATGAAATCAGTGCCTCAACATCACTTTCAATAAATACAGGAGTATCGTTTTCCAGTATGACATTGACCTTTTTCACATCTATGAACCGGCCTTTTAATATCTCTTCTGAAAGCGGGTCTTCTATGTGTTTCTGTATGGCACGTCTCATGGGTCTGGCACCATATGCCGGCTCATAGTTATTCTCGATCAGCCAGTCTATTACTTCATCTGACAGTGAGATAGCCAGGTCCTGATCAATAAGCTCCTTGTTAAGCTCATTAATAAGCAGCCTGACAATATCTACAAGGTGTGCCTTTTCAAGCTGGTGAAATACAACAATATCATCAATCCTGTTGAGAAACTCGGGGTTAAACTTTATCTTGAGTTCGTCCAATACTGCACTCTTGATCTTGTTGTACGTGCTGTCTGTAGATTCCTGCTGAAAACCAAGAGGCATTGCGTTGCCAATATTTCTGGTCCCGACATTTGAGGTCATTATTATAACAGTGTTCTTGAAATCAACTTTTCTTCCAAGATTGTCTGTAATAACTCCTTCATCAAGTACCTGCAGCAGTACATTAAAGACATCAGGATGGGCCTTTTCGATCTCATCAAAAAGCACAACAGAATAAGGTCTTCTGCGAACAGTCTCTGATAATTGACCACCCTCTTCATACCCAACATATCCCGGAGGTGCGCCTGTCAGCCTGGAAACGTTAAACCGTTCCATATATTCCGACATGTCTATTTTTATAAGCGCCTTGTCGTCATTGAACAGAAATTCAGTCAGTGCTTTTGCAAGCTCGGTCTTTCCAACCCCCGTTGGTCCAAGAAAGAAGAATGATCCAATAGGTCTTGTTCTTGCTTTAATACCTGCACGTGATCTTCTAATTGCCTTTGCTATTGCCTTGACCGCATCATCCTGGGCTATTATCCTTTGATGGAGTTCACCCTCCATACGAAGCAGCTTCTCTGATTCCTTTTCTTCAAGCTTGGAAAGAGGTATGCCTGTAATTTTCGCAACAGTGTAGGCAACATCGTCTTCCACTACATTGGGAGTATCCTTCTGCTGGTTTTCACGCCATTTCTTGTTCAGACTCTCATAGAGTTTTCTGATCCTGTCCTCTTCGCTCTTTACAGATGCGCCCTTTTCAAAGTCATTGAGTTTGACATACAGGTTCTTTTCCTTACTGAGTCTCTTAAGCTCCTTTTCAAGCTCACGAATCTCAGGAGGCATGGTAAATCTTTTCAGTTTGATCCTTGCGCCGGTTTCATCCATGACATCAATTGCCTTATCAGGGAGATACCTTTCAGTAATATACCGGTCCGAGAGGTTGACACAGGCCTTAATCGCTTCCGGCGTTACTTTAACTTTATGATGGACTTCATATCTTGCCTGCAGGCCTGTCAGGATCTGAATGCTCTCGTCCAAAGTAGGAGGCTGCAGATAAATCGGCTGGAAGCGTCTTTCGAATGCCCCGTCCTTTTCAATATATTTTCTGTATTCATCAGGTGTCGTTGCACCGATACACTGAATTTCCCCTCTTGAAAGAGCAGGTTTCAGCATGTTGGAAGCATCAATCGAACCTTCAGCAGCGCCAGCGCCGACAAGTGTATGCAGCTCATCGATAAATAATATTACATTGTCAGACTGCACAATCTCTTTCATCACAAGCTTCAGACGCTCTTCAAACTGGCCCCTGTATTTGGTACCGGCTATAAGCGCACCAAGATCAAGACTGACAATGCGCTTATCAAGAAGATTTTCAGGAATCTCTTCTGCAATGATCTTCTGGGCAAGTCCTTCTACAATGGCGGTCTTTCCAACACCTGATTCTCCGATAATAACAGGATTGTTTTTCACCCTTCTTCCAAGAATCTGAAGGACCCGTTCAACTTCTCTTTCCCTGCCTATAACAGGATCAAGCTTTCCCTCTCTTGCAAGCTGGGTTATGTCTCTGCCGAATTCATCAAGCGCAGGTGTGTGGGTTTTTTTCTCTTTCTGACCGGCCTGCATTTTTCTGATTGAAAGATTAATTGCAAGCTGTCTGACTCCAAGCAGGTTTGCTCCAAGGCTCCTCAGAATTTTACCTGCAATCCCGGCTTCTTCCCTGATTAATCCAATAAGGAGATGTTCACTGCCAATATAACTGTGACCAAGCAGCCTTGCTTCTTCCACAGCAAGCTCAAGAACTTTTTTTGCCCTGGGGGTAAAAGGAATATCACCAAAAGTAAGTATATTGGATCCCGTCGGAAGGTTTCTCTCCACTTCCATACGAAGTTCATCAGCTGAAAGTCCCATTTTCTTAAGTATAACCATGGGAAGACTTTCTTCTTCCCTTAAGAGCCCCAGCAGCAGATGTTCTGTCCCGAGGTAATCATTTTGACGCTTCTCAGCTTCTTCACGTGCATATATAATTACCTTTCTACCTCTTTCAGTAAATTTCTCGAACATAAAAATCTCCTAAATTTAATATATCGTCTATACAGTATATTGTCAAGCAAGCATCAGGCATTACAGGTCATATTCCTTTATATATACGGCAGAATGATTGAATTAATTTAATCAGGAGGGGTGAAAACGGCTTTTAGCAGAATTTACCTGTTTTCATTTTTATAAACAATATCATTAATTTCCTTCATAAATTCTTTAATGTCTTTAAACTGTCTGTAAACAGACGCAAACCTTACATAGGCGACCTGATCCAGCTCCTTGAGATAATCCATTATCTGTTCACCGATGACTGCGCTTGAAATTTCTTTTTCCCCTGTTGCCTGAAGACTTTTTTCGATTTTAGCGGCAAGCTCTTCCCTTGCCTCTACACTGACCGGCCTTTTTTCACACGCCCGTTCAAGTCCCTGAAGTATTTTCTGCCTGTCAAAGAGCACCCTGCTGTTATCTTTTTTGATTACATGTGGAAGGATGTTTTCAATTCTTTCATAACTGGTGAATCGACCCTCACATTTCAGACACTCGCGCCGACGCCTTATGACATCGGCATCCTTACTCTGGCGTGAGTCTATGACTTTATCTTCAACATGGTTACAAAATGGGCATCGCATTATCGTTTGCAGTGATATTAAAGGATGTTATTAAGACAATTAAATTGTTATGTCTTCATAAACCGGAAACTGCTTGCACAGAGATTTAACTTTATTTCTCACCCTCTTGATAGTTGCACTGTTCCTGTGATCATGCAGGACTGCTGCTATCAGTTCAGCTATCACAACCATCTCAGGCTCCTTCATTTTGCGGCTTGTTACGATAGGGGTACCTACTCTTATACCGCTGGTAATCGTAGCAGGCTTTTTATCATAAGGGATAGAGTTTTTATTCACCGTAATACCTGCCAGGTCAAGTGCTGTTTCAGCCTCGTTTCCTGTGATATTCAATTCTGTCAGATCAATAAGCATCAGGTGGGTGTCGGTCCCGCCTGAAATAACCTTCAGGCCTCTTCCCATTAATATATCCGCCATCTCTCTGGCATTTCTGACAATCTGGACCTGATATTTTTTAAATTCCTTTGTCAGGGCTTCTTTAAAAGCAACCGCTTTTGCTGCAATAATATGAACGAGAGGACCTCCCTGCATACCGGGAAATACAACTCTGTCTATAACCCTGGCATACTCTGATTTACACATTATCATTCCGCCCCTTGGACCTCTTAAGGTCTTATGGGACGTGCTTGTAACAAAATCCGCGTAAGGAACCGGCGAAGGATGATTGCCGGTTGCAATTAACCCAGCTATATGGGCTATATCAGCCATGAAATACGCCTTTACCTCATTTGCAATATCGGCAAAGGCCTTGAAATCCAGTGTTCTTGAGTAAGCGCTTGCACCGGCCAGAAGGAGCTTTGGTTTATGCTTCTTTGCCAGCTTACGGACCTTGTCATAATCGATCATGCCTGTTATCCTGTCTACACCATATGAAAATATCTTGTAATATTTACCGGTAAAATTGACTTTTGCACCATGTGAAAGATGGCCTCCATGACTGAGGTCCATACCAAGAATTCTGTCACCCGGTTTTAATACGGAAAAATATACCGCCATATTTGCCTGGGAGCCGGAGTGGAGCTGCACATTAACATGTTCAGCACCAAAAAGCTCTTTGGCACGCTCAATTGCGAGTGTCTCTACCTGATCGGCAAATTCACAACCACCGTAGTAACGTCTGCCCGGATAACCCTCAGCATATTTATTTGTGAAGACCGAACCCTGGGCCTGCAAAACTGCCCTGCTCGCGTAGTTTTCAGAAGCGATAAGCACGATCTTGTCCTGCTCTCGCTTAATTTCTTGTTCAATGGCCCTGTAAATCTCAGGATCAAATTTCTTTAAATCGTCATCATTCATGTCTATTTCTTTTTCTCTTCAATTTCTTTAATTTTGTCCAGCCGCCTTTGATGTCTGCCGCCTTCAAAGTCGGTTGTAAACCATGTTTTGACTATTGCTCTTGCTTTCTCTTTATCAATAATTCTTCCCGGTAATACAAGAACATTTGCATCATTATGCAGTCTGCTCATTTTTGCTGAATAATCTTCCTGACACAGGGCAGCCCTTATTCCCGGTACTTTGTTTGCCACAATTGACATGCCGATACCGGTCCCGCAAATCAGAATACCTCTGTCCGCTTTGCCCTGTGAAACAGCATCAGAAACTTTTTCACCAAAATCAGGGTAATCTACTGATTCCTCGTCTTTAGTGCCAAAATCCTCCCAATCAATAGAGAGCTCATCCAGAACAGGCACAATCTCATTTTTCATCAAGACTCCTGCATGATCACTTCCAATTGCTACTTTCATCAGACCCTCCTGACTTATTTTAATGCACAGATACTGCCTTAGAAGTTCCTACAGACTTTTTCATTTATAATAAAAGGCATAAGGAAAGATATCACGATTTTGGCGTAAGTTATATTATCAATCTCATTTAGGTAAGTCAAGAAAACCATATAATTAATGTATTGCTGAATTCCAGTCAGCTGAAATGCACTGTCATTAGTTGTAATTCATTAATATTTAAGCTTTAATTAATGCGTCAACCCGCAACCTTACACTTAAAACTGTTATAATTTCCTATGCCTACCATCGGTCTTACAGGTAATTTTGGAATGGGAAAGACTACAGTTCTTGGACTGTTTAAAAAGCTGGGGGCCCATACATTTAATATAGATGAGTTCGTACATAATATTCTGGGCAACGAGAGCATAATCCGCAAGATATCCCGTCTCCTTGGAAATAACGTACTTACTAAATCATCTTCAGGCATTTCCTTAAACAAAAAAAAGGTGGCCAGTATCATTTTCAGTGACCCGGACAAGAGAAAAGCCATTGAAGAGATAATACATCCGGAAGTTCTAAAAGAAATAAAAACGGTAAAATCAAATATACTGAGAAAAAATTCTGATTCCTTTATAATTTTTGAAGTTCCCCTGCTGTTTGAGGCACACTATGAAAAACATTTTGATAAAACGATTGTTGTATATTCAAAACAGCAAACAGCTGTGAACAGACTTTCAAAAAAAGGTTTTAATGAAAAGGATATACTGAACAGGCTTCGTTCCCAAATGCCTATTTATAAGAAAAAGGAACTTGCTGATTTTCTGATCGAGAATAATGGAGAATTAAGATTAACGTCTAACAGAGTAAGAAGAATATACAACAAGCTAAGGGTAAATGAATAATATCGTTCAGGACGATCATATAATATCTCTTAAGCCTCCCAAAGACGAACCATCTGATGAAGTTGTAATAAAATCAGAGAAAAAGTTCGGAATCACTGAAGGCCAGACAATACTATGTGCAAACTGCAGAAATATTGTGACCGGACCTGAAGAGATCATTACGGTAAATGATCATCACAGACACACCTTTATTAACCCGGAAGGACTTGTCTTTCAGGTGGGTTGTTTTTCGCATGCTGACGGATGCATGATTGAAGACTATTCGACGCTTGAAAATACCTGGTTTGCAGGTTATACCTGGAGCGTCAGCATCTGTTTAAACTGCACTGTTCACCTCGGCTGGTTTTACGAAAAAGGTGATCAGCACTTCTTCGGCCTTATACTTGACCGGCTGATTGACTCCACATCTAATCACTGATTCAGAAATTCTTTCTTTGCAACAATCAGAAATATTCTCCCCCTCTGCTTCAGATGCCCTGCAATCAATTCAGCCTCCATACCATGACCAAGAAATATATCTGCCCTTCCGTGATCACGTATTGCCCCGCCTGTGTCCTGAACAAGACTGAACCTGTGGACAGGATTCCAACCTGTTATACGGTCTCCTTCAAGTACAGGAAGTTCCGTCTGAATAAAGGCAAGGCCACCTTTTGGAATCCCTCTTTTGTCCATTGCGATTGAACGCAGAGGGGTCAGGGGTACATTAACATTACCCAGGGGTCCCTCTTCTGTTTTACGGAAAAATACATAGCTCTGATTGTAATTTAAAATATCCTTGACTTCTTCAGGATGAGAATAGAGATATTCCTTTATGGCCTGAAGTGACATCTTCTCCTCCGGGATTTTATCTGACAAAATTCTTCCAATTGCCCTGTACGGATGTCCATTCTTTTGAGCATAGTTGACCCGCAGCGTGCTTCCATCCAGTAGCCTGATCAGCCCTGATCCCTGTATCTGGAGAAAGAAGAGTTCGATTTCCTTGACATATACAATCGGATCAGCTCGTCCATCAAGAGATCTCCTGTAAACAATTTCATCTCTTGAATCATATGGCACAAGTTTATTGGCCTCCAGGCGTCCGACAATTTTTTCATCTTTCCACTGTTCTGAAAAATCACCGAGATCAACTTCTATAAGATCATGAGGTTTTGCATATAGTGGTTCGGTAAAATCCACTGTTTGCACCAGGCTACCTTCCAGAAGCGGCTCATAGTAACCGGTAAAAAAGGCCTCTCCTTTTGAGTTCTTACTTTCAAAAAACAGAAAGTTTTCTTTCAACTGATTTAAACGATCTTTACCATCAGTTTTTTCTATAATCTTTTGAAATAATCGCATGGACGCAATCATTTCTTCCGCTGTGTAGATAAAATCCCCATATTGAAACGATTCAACAGGGGATAATCGTTCATAATAATTAATTGACTGCTCTATAGCCGGCTTAATATCTTTAAATTCAAGATCATCTGACCAGTCACGCACTGATGTTTGCTGAAAGGTAAGCTTCTCAAGCTTTGGCTCAGGTTTTGGTTTAACAAATAGTGAGCAGCCGTACCAGGCTGATAATAAAAGGAATGACACTAAAGGAAACAGCCATTTTAAAATATTAGATTTCATAGCTTATAAGATTATATATA
>CALZMZ010000094.1 GCA_945788685.1 Thermodesulfovibrionia bacterium
GCTGATTATTTCAGCATTTACCTGTCTCTTCCAGTCCGTAACTTCCTCGGGTCTTTCATCAATGAGCAGTACAATCAAGTGGACATCCGGATGGTTCTTGACAACCGCTTTGGCCAGAGACTGCAGAAGCATTGTTTTACCTGTCCTTGGAGATGCAACTATCATTCCCCTCTGTCCCATTCCGATTGGTGTAACAAGCTTCATTATCCTTGTGGAGTAATCATCCTTTTTATGCTCAAGATCAATGGCATCTGTAGGATAGTAAGGGATCAGGTTATCAAACAGGGGCCTCTCGATGCTCGAGTCAGGGGACTCATGGTTAACAGCCTCAACCTTAAGCAGGGCAAAATACCGTTCGCTCTCCTTCGGGGGCCTGATCTGTCCTGTTACAAGGTCTCCTGTCCTGAGATTAAACCGTCTTATCTGTGATGGCGATACATATATATCATCCGGGCCCGGCAGATAACTGTAATTGGGTGAGCGGAGAAATCCGAACCCGTCAGGCAGAGTCCTGTTTTTTCAGTCTGTGCCTGCAGTATGGCAAAAATCAGGTCCTGCTTCCTAAGCCCTTTTGCGCCTTCAACACTCAGCTCTTTAGCCACCTTTGTCAGCTCGTCTATGGTTTTTTCTTTTAACTCCGTGATATTCATACTGTCTCCTTGATTTTTGCTCTTATGTGCCATGGTATTACAACTTCTCTCTTTAAAGGGAATACATGTTTTTGAAAATGTGCTTTTGGAGGTTTTAACCTTTCAGCTCAAAAACGGGATTGTACAAAAGAAGAATTGTTACCAAAATAGTAAAACAGTTTTAACTTTTTGTCAATACCAGAACAAATATTTTTTTTTACTTTCAAATATTTGTCAGTTGCTACTTCCCGTTCCCTGAGGGGACACTTCCCATGGGAATTGTCCCCGTACGTAATATATATTTGCATTTTTCAGAGGCTCTCTGCAAAATATATTGCATGTCTGAGCAGCCTCTGTCAGAATACATAGTAGTGTACATAACTGTATCTGGTGAAGAAGAAGCGGCCGGTCTGGCCCGTGCACTTGTGGAGTCAAAACTTGCCGCCTGTGCAAATATTATCAGCAGTGTCCGGTCCATTTATTCATGGCAGGGTAATGTAGAGGATGACAAAGAACTTCTCATGATAATAAAGACACAGCGTCATCTGTTTGACAGGCTGGCAGCAAAAGTCAGAGAAATTCACAGCTATGACGTACCTGAAATTATTGCCTTGCCGATAATAGCGGGCTCACCTGACTATTTGAAATGGCTTCACGAGTCTACAGACTGAAATCACACTTAGGGAGGAATTAAACTATCATGGACGACAGTAGTGTTGAGAAACTGGAAGAATCGGTTAGTGACTATAAGAAGGAAATTCTTGAAATTAATAAAGGGTTTCTGGAATGGGAAAAGGACCTGATCTTTAATGTCAGGACCCAGATGGGATATGAAATCGAGTATGACGCCAACCTGCAGTGGGGATGCGCGCCTACTGAAACTCTCCTGACAAGTGTAGCAGGCTGCATGGCAATAGATGTATTTTATTTTCTCAGAAAAATGCGGGCAGATATAAAGAGCTTTAAAATAGACTTTACCGGCGTGAGAAAACCGGACCCTCCTCAGTACTATAAATCCATTAATCTGATTATCAGGGTCAACGGAGAGGGCATTACCACAAAAAAGATGGACAGGGCAATTTCGTTATCACATGATAAATACTGTTCAGTGTATAACGCATTGAGAAGTGATATAGAAGTTACAACAAGTTATAAGATAAACGAAGATTAGGTAGCCCGGGATAGACCAAAGGCCTGTTTAAGCCATTCCGCAAGTTTATCAGTAACAGGGTACATGCCTACTACGCATTCACTGTCTTCACACTTCATGGATTCCCTTAACAGGTCCTCAGGGATTTCATAAATATATCCTACTGTTTTACTGAATGCGTATTTAAGCTGTATGACAACCAGTGCAGGCCTGTCATTTATCATGTCCACATAAAACATGTATCCATGGGTAATATCAGCTGCTTCTCCTGACTCTTCAGTAATGGAAGACGGATCCACGAATATTTTTGGCGTAATATCCCAACGGATATTTTCGAGAAAATATCTACTTTCTTTCAGGTCTTTTATGTTTAAAAGTTCCATAGGCATTATTATAATATATAAAATCCATTTTTAATAATTTAATCAGACAGGAGGCCAGGACATGAGTTGTTTATTTTGCAAAATTATAAATCAGGACATACCTGCCACAATAGTATATGAGGACGACAGTATTATTGCATTTGAAGATGTAAATCCCCAGGCCCCTGTTCATGTGCTGGTCATCCCGCGTAAGCATATATCCACCTCACTTGAAATCACTGATGATGACAATGAACTTATCGGCAGAATGCATCAGGTAGCATCCAAAATCGCAAAAGACCGTAAAGTGGCAGAGAAAGGATTCAGGCTCGTAATGAACTGTAACAGAGATGCCGGTCAGACAGTCTTTCATATACACCTCCATCTCATTGCCGGAAGACCCATGAACTGGCCACCCGGTTAAAGACCGTGATGTGTGACGAGTAACGGGTGACGGGTAACGGATATACGAACTACTCTGCAGCAGACTACGGGATATCAACTACTGTCATTCCCGAGGTCTGTTAATCGGGAATCCAGAAACCAGGTAGAATTTTACATTGCTGGATATCCTCTGGGGCCGGCCCCCGAAATTTGAAACCGGGGGCAGGTATGACGAACATGGCAAACAAAATCGAAGATAAAAGAACAACTCGTTACGCGTCACGAGTTACCCGTTACGAATTAAATTAATGGCTAAAAAAAATAAATCACAAAAAAGAATATTGACAGACATATTTGATGCTCTTTACCAATCATTCGGTCCCCGGCACTGGTGGCCCGGTGATTCTGCCTTTGAAGTTGCGGTGGGTGCAATCCTTACACAAAATACAAACTGGGGAAATGTTGAAAAGGCAATTGCGAACATAAAAGTTAAAAAGTCCCTGAATGCCAGGGCCCTTCATAATATGACGCATAATCAGCTTGCTGCCCTGATCAGACCAGCAGGATATTTTAATGTCAAGGCCAGAAGGTTAAAGTCCTTTCTTGACTTTCTGTGCAATGATTACAGGGGCAGTATGAAGCAAATGAAGAAAGTGGATATCTCCTCTTTGCGAAAGAAGATGCTCTCTGTACATGGCATAGGCCCGGAAACAGCAGATTCTATCCTGCTTTATGCATTAGATAAGCCTGTGTTTGTTATCGATGCATATACTAAACGAGTCATGAGCAGGCATGGACTGGTTTCAGAGAGCGATGGTTATCACGATCTTCAGGAACTATTTCACAAACACCTGCCTCTGGATGTACAATTGTTCAATGAATATCACGCCCTTTTTGTCATGGTTGGAAAACATTACTGCAAACCCAAACCGAAATGCACTGGCTGTCCGCTTGACGGGATTTAGATTTTCATTAGCCCTTTTTTTATTTTTTTCAATGTCCACGACTTGTTATGCCTTTAGCGGTCCCCTTCAGGTAAAAAACCAGTTCCCTATTTTTATCCATGCTAACCAGCCATATCTGGAAAGAGCCATGCCTGAAACCTCATTTTCTGCAAGCCTTTCTCATTCCAGTGTCTTTACTGTACAGAATTCAGGTGAATGGGTCATTGATATGGATATGGAAATCACCGAGCTTAATGTAAGGTATAAGCATTATATTAAATCCATTGGCGAGGTCGGGGTTGATCTGCCTTTTGTGGCATTCAGCCATGGATTTCTGGATGGATTTCTTGAATCGTATCATGATCTGATAAGTGATCCTGATCCATATGGAAGGAACGTCAGGTCCAGGGACAGTTTTCTTTATGAGATCAGGCAGGGTGAATTTACTGGGTTGCTAGCGGAAAGAGGTTCAGGTAGTCAGGGTAATACCGCTGTTGTGCTGGGCAGGACAGGAACAGGTTTAGGAGATATCCATTTGACTTTAAAAAGGCCATTGATCGTTTCAGATAATTACAGACTGAGTATAAAAGGTGACCTTGAGCTGCCTACAGGAGATGCAAAGGAAGGGTATGGTAACGGCAGCACTGATGCAGGAATTTCTTTTCTGTATGACAGGAAACTTTCAGATAAGGTAATGTCCTACTGGAATATCAGCGCCGTGTTTCCGGGTGATGTTGATGGGTATGGTAATATTGATTTGAGTAATTTTGTACATGGCGGATCAGCCATTGAAATTGATATATTGCAGAGATGGGACCTGTTGTTTCAGCTGCAGGTACAATCTCCTGTCTACCCTGAAACAGACCTGCTTGCCATTGACCGGACAGCGTATCTCCTGGCCTTTGGTTGCCGCTATTATAATGGCAGCAACAGCATTGAATTCTCAATTACAGAAGATATAAATTCAGCCGGTGCGCCGGACTTTACTGCTAATATTTCATACAAAGTACATTTATGACATGAGTTCATCAGAATTAATCATCGCCCCCCCGGGAACAAGGAACAGACAGAATGCTGTATTTGAAAAGATCCTTGCCCTTTGCCCGGGAAATGACTATTCTTCAGTTTTTTATCTGGGGCCGGATGCCCCTTTTCTGGTACATGTAAAGAGGATGTTCTATAACTGCCTTACTCAATCAGACAGCAGGAAGGCTTATATTCCGTTTCAGGCCGTCACCATCAGACAGCTCTCGTCTGACCTGTATGAAACATATGGAACAGATACAGTAATTTCAGATGAGATAAGAACACTTCTGCTGCTGCAATTACTGGAAGATAACAACCTTGGGTATGCCCGCCTTCTTTCAGGTCTTCTTAATAAAATCAGACACCACATCCTTGATAAGAATCTTATGGCGGTCAAGGCAGAGATACAACGGCTGATATTTGAAGACAAGGCAAGGGACAGGGCAATAAGCGCAATTGAAACGTTACAGATGTATGAGGACCTGCTGGATAACAGGAAATATATTGACTCTGAGGGTTTACTGCAGGCTTCTATTCCATTGATAGAACAACACATGTCACCTGACCTGATTGTCATAGACAGCTTCCATGATCCGACTGCCCTTGAAAAAGAAGTGATCAGCTCGCTGATTAAAAAATCAGAACATGCCCTTGTGTTCGCTGAGAACAAAGACCCGTTTGCTGATATGTTAAAAAATACAGGTCCTTTATCTGTGACAACTCTCCGGACCTCTTCTACAAGGACCGGCACCGGATACGTTGCATACTCTTCAATAGAAAATGAAGTGGAGGGAATCGCAAAGAATATCAAGAAGCTTGTTTTTGAAGGTAGCATGCCCCGGGAAATCACTCTCTCATTTCCTGTCCTCTCAAAATATCTCCCGATGGTCAAAAGGGTCTTTAACAGGTACGGCATTCCTGCACATTTCGGCGAATACAGCCTTTCAGGCACTAAACCAATTGTTGCCATCAATGAACTCATCACATGCGTTGAAGATGACTATCCCCGGACCGATTTTCTCTCTGTGTTGACATCTCCTCTGTTTCCTGCCATTTCAGAAAATATAAAAGAGCAGGCTGTCAGCATCGCATACCGGGCCGGCATTATTAAAGGTAAGGAATCATGGCTTTCGATTAAAAAGACTATTCTCAACGAGACCATGAATCTTTCTGATGAAGATGAAGAAAATATGGTGAAGTTTCAGATCGGTATTAATAACGTGGTTGATTTACTGGAGATCATAAAAAATTCAAGCGACCTGTTGTCATATGTCACAGCCTTTATGTCTGCGCTTGAAAAACTTGGTTTTAATGAGGCGCTTGGCAATGACGCGATAGACAATACCGCTGGTATGGCAGGCAGGATATCCCGGCAGTTTGCTGAATTAAACCATTTTGCCATGTCCAATCAAGGTTCGGACAACAAAGTACATCCAGGGACGTATCTTCGTTTTGTTCTTGAAAATCTGAGCAGTTCTGATACAGACCCTGACGGCGTCAGGATCGTTACATATGATCAGGCATCAAGTCTTGAAACAAAAGATCTTTTCTTTGGCGGGATGGTTGAGGGAGAGTTCCCGTCCAGACCTCCGATAGATCCGATCATGCCTGAAAAGGTAAAGCAGGAGCTTGGAATGCCGTATCTTGAATATTATTTAAAGAGACAGCGTCAGTATTTCAAACGCCTTCTGAATATATCTGAGAAACCTCCTTACTTTTCCTGTCCCTCAGCTGAAGGAGACAAGATGTTCCTGCCTTCTCCCTTTCTTAACTGGGACCAGGCAATGCGTCCGAATGAGCCGGACATATTTTCTGAAGAAGAAGTCCTTGTTAGGGAGGGTGAGATCACGGGGCCGGACTCATCCGCTACAATTCTCCGGGACAGCAGTCTTGATCTGAACAGGGAGTCTCTGAAAAGGGTTGGCGAAAAATTCAGAGGATATCTTAATGTCACAGATATAGATTCCTACAGAAAATGTCCGATGCGGTTTTATATCGAACGGGTTTTAAGGCTTGAAACAGAAGAGCCGCCCCAGTTTGAAGTGGAAGCAAGACTCTGGGGAAGCCTGGCACATAGAGTCATGGAACAACTCTTTAAAGAAGGAGACATAGAGACAGATGATATGGACATCAGGCTCTTTCAATGCCTCGACAGAGTCCTTAAACAGTTTCCGATAGATGACTTCTGGGGAAAGGTTGCAAAAGAGATATTCAAAAAACTCCTCCCCAAAATTAAGGAACAGGAGCAGACCCTGAGAATGCAGGGGTTTGCCCCTCTTATGGTGGAAAAAAAGCTGACCGCTGATATTGATGGCCTTAAGTTGAAGGGCAAGATAGACAGAATAGATAAAAAACAGGGGTCAAGGGGTCAAGGGGTTGAGGGGGCAAGTGATAAAGACAGTAACTTTGTTATTCTGCTTGATTATAAGACAGGGAATATTGACAGTGACAGTCTGCAGATGCCTCTCTATGCCCTGATGTGGAATAAAAACTCGCCTGATCCGGTTGAGAAGGTCGGGTACTATTCATTGAAAGAGGGAAAGATCACACGGTATCCGAAAAAGGGCAGTATGGTTGATTATATGAATAATGCACTGACAACAGTAAAAGAGCTTGTCAGCAATTTGAGAAAGGGGAAATTCCCTGCTGAACCTTACAAAGATGCGGAGTGCAGATACTGCAGTCACAATCCGTTATGTGAACGGTAAAAATAATGGTTCAAAAATAGTTCAACGATTGTTTAATAGTAATGCAAGGAAGTATTGAGCTTTTGTTTAACAACTGTGGAACTATTTTGAACTACCGTTGAACAATTTTGAACTATATTCTTTAAATGGATAATTATTTAGATACAACAAAGAGCGTGATGATCTCAGCTCCCGCAGGATCGGGCAAGACCCAGAAGCTTGCAGGCAGATACATAGCACTTCTGCAGTCAGGCGTGGATGTGGAGAGAATTCTAGCCGTTACATTTACTGACAAGGCTGCTGCAGAGATGAAACAGCGGATTCTCACCATTCTCAGCAAAGAGGATGTAGACATGTTCCGTCAGATCCTGCACAGGATGCCCCTGATGAGGGTATTGACCATCCATTCCTTTTGCGGTTCCCTTTTGCGCAGGTTCTCATTCGAGGCATCAATAGACCCGAACTACAAGGTTGAAGATGCGATAGAATCAGCCATGAGCTGGGAAGAAGCGCTCTATCAGGTCCTTATGGAAGCGGGCAAAGGATTTAAGGGGCATGAGCTGCTCTTTAATACCCTCAGTGAAAAAGGATTCAGAGGACTTGATTCCCTGCGCAGTACCGTAGACTATCTGTATCATAAAAATCCCTTTTCACTTGATGCCGATGTATCTTCGTATTCTGCAGATCTTCCTGAAGACTTACTGCAGGTACTGTCAAACTGGTCCGGTGCAGCCGACGTTATTGAGGGTTATGAAGATTATTTCAGAACAGATCACCTTCCAGATAATGCTTCCGTAGAGCAGTTTTTCCTGACTGATAAAAAAACACCCCGTAAAAGGGCCCCGGCCGCGCTTAAGAATATTCCTGACTTTCAGGACTGGGCATCCGGAATGTATATGTTCTGGAAAGAGAGAAAAAAAGCGTCTCATGTGCAAAGAACAGAAAGGATCAGGGAGGTCTTCAGGTCCTGTGTAAGTAAATACGGGAGCAGGAAATATAATCAGGGTATCCTCGATTTCAGCGACCTTGAGTATCTCACTTACAAAATGCTTACTGAAAACCCTGAATGGGCGAATATTCTCTATGCCTTTGATGAAAAGACAGACCATATTCTTGTAGACGAGTTTCAGGACACAAATTCCTTTCAGTGGGAGATTATCAACAGCCTGACAGAGGAGTGGCGTGCAGGCATGGGCGCGAAAAGGGAAGAGGGCATCAGGCCGACACTCTTTTTTGTAGGTGATGAAAAACAGTCAATCTATTATTTCCGCGGGGCCAATGTAGAGATTTTCTCCAATGCTCGGGACAGGATGACCCAATGGCTGGGCAATGAATTCCTTTATGAAGAGGTACGGGAAAACTACAGGAGCCGTCCTGCAATAATTGATTTCACAAACCATATCTTCTCAAGGATCATGCAGGCCGGGCAGGACAGTCCATCATGGATAACCCG